>JBEKNX010000340.1:0-5809 GCA_049522375.1 Acidimicrobiales bacterium
TCGCTCACGTAGTTGGAGGTGTGGTACAGCCGGCGGGTGTCCCCGGGCGGGGCGAGGAAGAACCACACCAGCGGGAGGTCGAAAGCCAGGGCAAAGGCGAGGATCTCATGGGCGTCGAACTCGCGGCGCCGGTCCCCTTCGTAGGCGCGTTCGATGGCAGTGCTGACGATCAGCTAATCCCCCAGGGGGTCGATCACGTAATTCCGCACCCGGTCCTGGGTGTCATGGTGCGATAGGCGGCTCCTGTTGTCAAGCTGAATTGTGCGTCTCGGGTGGTTGGGCGCCCTATCCACAGGCGTAGGGTGTGGCACTTGGTCAGCGCTCGGGCTTGGGGTTGCGCCCGGGACGGCGGTTGGGCCGGTAGCTCTGGCCGTCCATGAGCAGGTGGTAGCTGGAATTTATGACCCGGTCGAGGACCGACTCGCCCACCACGGCGTTGGGGAACAGCGGGTACCAGTCCGCCGGGGAGCGGTTGGAGGTAAGCACCAAGCTGTGGCCGGGCTTGCCCACTCTCTCGCACACGAGCTCGTAGAAATCGTCGGCGGCAGAGACGGAAAAGTCCCTCATGGCAAAGTCGTCGACCGCCAGGAGGGCCGGTTTGGCCAGGGCTTTGAGCCGGGCGGCAAAGCTGCGGTCGGCGTGCCCACCGGCGAGGTCGGCCAGCATGCGGCTGGCCGTCACGAACAGGGCGTCATAGCCCCGCCGGCACGCCTGGTGGGCCAGGGCCACGGCCACGTGCGTCTTGCCCACCCCCAGGGCGGTCTTGCCCTGTGAAGTAAGTGTGACGTCGCCGGACCCGGAACAGTCACTTGGGGGACCCCTTAAGTGTTAGATGTGCTTCATATGGGGCGCTCGGGCTGAGGTTCTAAACCATGCATATCGCCGATTACCGAGCGGGTCGTCTGGGCGCGGAAAGCAAATCTCTAGCGGCCCGCCGGGAGATTATGGGCGGTGGACGACGGCGCTGGGGGACCATAGGTGCTAACTGGAGTTGCCCTCGCCCGGTACGGCACCTCGGAGCTACCCGAGGGCACGTCGTTATCCGAGCGTTATGGGCTACCCCGACCGAATGCCCAGCGGAGCCTTTGCGACCGTCGTGATCCGCGACCTGGTGGCCCGGATGGATGCGTCGGTGCTTCCGAGAGCCTCCTCATGGACGAAGTGCTCGCGACTGTTGCCCGCCGTGGAACGGCCCAATTAGGGCACCTTCGCTCGAAGTCGTGAATGTCGCTGGGGACTCAGCTGTCGGGCGTGACCGCATCCAATCGGCGCCGAACCTCTGACGTGTTCACGCCGAGAGCGCCCAGCAGCACCGCCGCAGGATCTGGTGGTTGGAGAGTGAGGATCTGGGCCAGCACCTGCTGGGCCGTGACCTGGGTCTTCCGGCGGTTGGGCTTGACCGCTTCCTCAAGCACTTTCTTTGCCGCGGGCGTCATGCGGAGGCGATCTTTCAGGACGGCTCTGATCGTCGGTTTCTTCGGCACAGCGCGCATCGGCAGTGGGGGAGCGTCGGTGCCGGACCCCAGGCCCAGGGCGCCCAGGGCTTCCTGATCGAGCGACTCAAGGGCCTGGCGAGCTTGCTGCAGGCTCACGCCCAACACGACTTCGATCGAGGGATCCTCCAACAAGCCGAGCAAGACGTGATCGGTGCCAGTTCGGCGATCACCTCGGCGACGAGCCTCCTCACTGGCCCGCATATAGATGGTCCAGGGGTGAAGCACCTCTGGCACAACGGATGCGGTGGTCATGATGACTCCTTGTTGTATTTGGTGTGCACGGATTGGCGGGTGACGCCCAAGGCGTCTCCGATCTGCTGCCACGACCAGCCCTTTTCCCGGGCCGCCGCGACGTGCTTCGCTTCGACCCTCTCAGCCAGGCGATGTAGCGCCAACGAGGCGCGTAGCCCAATTGCCGGGTCATCCGACGAGAGATTCACGCTGAGTTTCTCTATGTCCATGCCTGTCAGTATAGACTGACACTATGGATTTGTCAACCTAAACTGACACAGCAGATCGCCACACCGGAGTGCCCCAGATGGCCGGGTCACGGACGCACGACCGTCCCAGGCAACTACGCCGCTGCCCCTCGACGCCCGACCACACCACGTCAGCGGGGAAGGACCGCACCCAAGCGTTCCAAACGGTCATGTGCTACGTGGCGCTGGCGTGGAAATGTGACCAGGGCGGCCGGTGCGGAAAAGACGGCTCACTTGACCCTGACGGGAGCGCCATGCCTATCTGCCGCGACGACCCCGTCGAGCACCCGTAGCACGCGCCTCCCATCGGTGGCCGTGATGGCCGGCGCTCGCTCCTCACCGATGGCCAGCGCGAACTCTTCCAGTTCTGGCACCAACATCATCGTGACGTGGTCACGGTTTATGTGCGGGCGGATGATGGCAGGGTGAGCGTAGGTCGCGCTCACTGTGCTCGACACCTCGATCTCGAATTGCAAGAAGTTCCACCCGCGTAGTGTGACCCGCCCGGCACGTCCATGGATATCCACCGTGAAGAAGAACGTCGATGCTGCCTGGGTCACCAGGCACTGCGCTACCGCCCCCTGGGAGAAGCCGATCTGGAACGTCGACGTGTCGTCGACGCCTGTGTCGGCGCGGCGCCGGACGGTGCCCGAGATCTCGACCGGGTCGTCGCCCGCGAACCAAAGGACCATGTCGACTAGGTGCGAGCCCAGGAAGAGCAACGGGCCACCTCCAGTCTTAGTTGAGGCCATCCAGCCGTCGTTGAGCTGGCTACAGCCGAACACGCCCGTGATCGCCTGGATCTCGCCGACCACTCCCGCGGCCAGCAGGTCATGGACGTGGCGTGCCAGCGAGTACCGGCAGGAGTAGCCGGCCATGTACCGCACGCCTGCCCGTGCCGCTTCTCCTTCGATCACCGTCGCCTCCTGCTCGTTGAGCCCGATCGGCTTCTCGGCCAGCACGTGCTTGCCGGCGCGGAGCGCCTCCATGGAGACTGGGCACAACACGTGGTTCGGCGTGGCGACAAGGACGGCGTCGACTGCCGCCTCGTCGAGGAGCGACTCGATCGACGAGTGGCTGCTCACGTCCTGTCCAAGCGCCGCAACCCTCGCAGCAGCCGCCAGGTCGGGGTCGGCGCAGGCGACCAGGCGGAGCGTCGAGGTGCGAGCGGCGGCCGTAGCCAGGCAGCTGCCCTCGTAGCCACACCCCACGATACCGACGCGCAACAGGCGCGACGTCTCGTGAGACGTTCCTGGTGCCGACCGCCCTAGCTGGCTCATCGGTGCCTCCGGGGGGTGTGCGGCTATCCTGTCGCCGTCGCTGTGCCCCCTACGTTAGAGCGCACTTGCGAGGGCCGTCAGCTGCGGCCGTCCCAGCATGGACAGGGTAAGGGATGCAGCCGACGGTCATCAGGACATCGTTCGCATCCGTGGGCCGATGCCACGTCGACCGCTTCAGTCGTCACTCACGGCGCGAGAAGGTTTTGGGAGAGGGCCTCTTCAAACTCAAACGATCGGCGAAGAGCCGGCCGGGCCCATAGGGAGACCCAATGAAAAGATTGACCATAACCGCACCTACATCACCTTCGCCGGGACCTACAACATGACTGACCGCCGCCCGACGGGCGAACGCGCCTACGCAGTCCTCGTCGAGCTGGACGACAGACCGGTGCCGGAGTTGTCACGGCGGGTGGCCTCGCAACGGACGTGTGACATGGCCAGAGCAGCCCGGTAACAGTCCGATAACAGGGCATCCCTAGAACATCTTGCGTCGGCGACAAAGCCGGCCCTGAGCAAAGGGAGCCGAAATGAAGAAGAGGACCATTGGCGCCGTGCTGGGTGCAACCGCGGTAACAGTGCTCGTGCCATTGACGCTGTTGCAGGTCACCACCGCCGGCGCAGCCAGCAAGGTCCACCAACAAGAGCAACCAGGAGCCATCACGATCCAGTCCTGGCTGTACGCAGTCCCCAGCGAGAACGTGATGTCGGCGACTATTTGGGATTGCTTCAAGATCAGCGGGGCGATCACCGACCAAGGCGGTGGCCCCACCTGGACCGACGACGCCTCCTACCACGCGCCCAACACGATGACAAAGGGCGGGGTCGCCGCTGCGAGCCACGAATGCTCTGACAAGGTCCCCGCCGGCGGTTTCATACTGGTGCCCCCGCCCGAAGCGGGCCAGTACCAGTTCGCCCAGTACACGGCGGCCCCCGGTTCACCCGGCGGCCTCAGCTCCATCTATGCCGTGCACACGCTGGTTGGCCAGAAGGGTGACATCTACATCCAGTTCGCCGGCACCTACAACATGACCAACAGCCCCGTGCCCGTCAAACTTGCGAACGGGACGACCGTCGAGGTCCAGCCATTGACGACCGGACCGGAAGGGACCTGGCTAATCACCGGCGGCACCGGGGCCTACGCCGGCCTTCAGGGTAGCGGTACCCCCTTCGCCAATGCCGAGAACACGTTCCCCTGGATCAACCACACCGAGCACGGCTCAGTGTGGTGGGATGGGCCCGTCAAGGCCGCCGGCAACTACTAGCCCTGCCCAGCTGCGCACACCCTGAGCCAAAGACCGTGGGAGGGGCCCGCAAATGAGGCGGGCCCTCTTCCGGCCCCGTGCCGGTCGCACGGTGAGATAATGCGCTCGTGCCCGCGCCAGCTGGCGACGCCAAACGCCCCGGCGTCGTCGCGCTGCGGGCTCGCCTGCTCGGCCCGTTCTTCATCACCGTTGGGGACAAGAAAGTCGGTCCTTGGGCCCGCCCTCCCGCCAAGCGTCTCTTGGAGCTGTTGCTCATCAGCCCGGGGCGGCGCACCGGCCGGGGAGCGGCATGCGAAGCGCTCTTCCCCTACCTCGGCCCGGCCGCAGCGGCCCGAGAGCTCTCCAAGGCGCTGTCTATGGCACGAGGGGCCCTGTCACCCTTGGGCGAAGAAGCGGCCGGGTTGATCCAAGCCGACCGGGCGCATATCTGGGCCGACCCCGCCACCCCGCTCGAGGTCGATCTGGAGCTCCTGGAGGAGAGCCTGCGCTCGGCTCTCAGGACCGAGCCTGGTCTGGAGCGCGACAGCCAGCTGGTGCTAGCCCTGGCGGAGGAGGGTACCCTGCTCGAAGACGAGCCCGTTGCCGAGTGGGCCGTCCGCCCGAGGGAACGGCTCGAATGGGCCCGTCAAGAAGCCCGCCTGGCCCTGGCCCGAGATCGCACCAGGGGCAAGGGACGGTCAGAGCCAGAGGCGGTCATCGAAGCCTGGGCAGGCAGCCTGGCGCACGATCCCACCTCTGAAGAGGCGGCGTCTGCGCTGATGCGGGTGTACGGGGCGCAAAGAAGGCACGCTCTTGTAGAGGCCACCTATGAACGTTGCCGGACCGCCCTGGAGGAGCTCGGTCTGCACATCTCGCCGGCCTTGAAGGAGGTCCACGAGGCCACCACTGCTGCCACCGACTTTCCCCCACGGCCCGAAGGCCCCCTGCCCCCTACCCCCGTCCGGTACAGGGAAGAGCGCCGGCTGGTGAGCGTGCTGTTCGTCGAGCTATCCGGGCCGGTGGGCATCGGCCAGAGGTTGGACCCAGAGGACCTGCGCCAGGTGGTAGGGGGGGCCTTGGTGGGAGTGATCGCCAAGGTGGAGTGGCTCGGCGGGACGGTCACCTCTGTCTCGGGTGCCGGCCTGGCGGCCCTCTTCGGTGCTCCCAAGTCACATGAGGACGACCCCGAGCGGGCGCTGCGAGCAGCCTTTGGCGCCGTCAGCGGCGTCGGCGACTACGCCGAAGGCCTCTCGGTGCGCGCCGGCATCGAGACCGGCCAAGCGGTGGTCGGCCCCATCGGAGGTGCCTCTACG
>JBEKNX010000341.1:0-6649 GCA_049522375.1 Acidimicrobiales bacterium
TCGGCAGAGAGGATGGAGACAAGCCTGATCAGAGCCGGATCCACCACTTCGGTGGTGCAAGGGGATACGTTCAGGTTTGGCTGGTCCTCGGCCTGACTCGAGAATCGGCTGACGGTCAGCCTGTCTTTATAACGATCCGTCGGCCGGGGGCCAGTCAGCGTGGCACGCGCCAGCTTTCTGGTGCGGTGGACCGCCCTGCGGGAACAGGACGATCACACCGTCGCCGCACCTAGAGGGCGACGAGTGCCATCCCTTAACCAAATGCGAAAAGGAAGGGATGACATGGCCATCGTAGAGGCCGCCCGCACGACCGCCGTGACTGGCGGCGTAGACACGCACCTGGACCTGAACGTCGCTGCCGCCCTGGACTCGATCGGGGGTCTGTTGGGGGTCGAAGAGTTCCCCACCACCGCCGCCGGGCACGAAAAGTTGCTGTGCTGGCTGGCGGGTTTCGGAGAGATTGCCCGGGTTGGTGTGGAAGGTACCGGATCCTATGGGGCCGGCCTGGCCCGCTACCTGAGGGGCGCGGATATCCAAGTGGTCGAGGTCGACCGGCCCAACCGCCAGGCCCGGCGCCGGACGGGCAAGACCGACGCCGTTGACGCCATCGAGGCCGCCCGGGCTGCTCAGGGCGGCCGGGCGCTCGGTGCGCCCAAAACCCGCGACGGTAACGTGGAGGCGATCAGGGCCCTGGTGGTGGCCCGGCGCTCGGCCCGCGATACCAGGATCAAGACCATGAACCAGATCCGCCACCTTGGCTTCACCGCCCCTGACCAGCTCCGCCAGCGCTTGGCCGGCGTCTCTCGGAGCTGCCTGGCCAAAAAGGCGGCGTCGCTGCGGCCCCGGGCAGACCAGGGCACGGTCGTCTTCGCCACCACCACGGCGCTACGCGCCTTAGGCCGGCGTGTCGTCGCCTTGGACGAGGAAGCCAAGCAGATCGACAAGCTCCTCGACGAGCTCGTGAGGGCCACCGCGCCCGAGCTGCTGGCCGTCTACGGCGTGGGGACAGACACCGCCGCTGCCCTGCTCGTCGCCGCCGGCGACAACCCCGACCGCCTGCGCTCGGAACCGGCCTGGGCACATATGTGCGGCGTCGCCCCCATCGAGGCCTCCTCAGGAAAGACCAAGCGCTACCGCCTGAACCGGGGAGGGAACCGCCACGCCAATGCCGCTCTGTGGCGCATCGTGATCACCCGTATGTCCTCGGACCCCCGCACCCAGGCCTACGTTGCCAGGCGCACCGAGGAGGGCCTCACCAAAGGCGAGATCATCCGCGTGCTTAAGCGTTACGTCGCCCGTGAGGTCTACCGCTACCTCCGACCGGCCTAGGTAACTGAACAGATCTGGCGGTGGACCTGGCCCGATAATCGGCCGACGCCCCAAGGGGTTGTCCTGAGAACGATCTGCCGGCCCACCGCCGAACAAACTTCGCCGTTGCGGCAACGGACTTGTTGGCCTTGTAAGAGCTTGCCCTCCAACGACTGGCCCATCTCTGTCTTGCCACACCCACGCCGCCGGCCCGAACCCGAAAGAGGTCGCAAAAATTACCCCTTGACATCCGTAAGAGCATCGCGCTATGCGCTCTCAGCAGTTTCAGGTAGTCCGGCGAGCGCGACGCATATATTATCTAACCCATTGACGACTGGGCTAAGGTCGCGCGACCTCGGACGGGCGAACATTATGCGCCGCTGGTCGGACGCTCGTGCAGGGATTCCAAACCACGCCGAACGCCGATTTAGTGCGAGTACTGGGAGACGATCCGGAGGATCGCCCGTGTGCTCACAGAGCAGCGGCGCGATCCCATCGTCCGCGTTATCGAGTGCCTGTTATGCACCTCGGGGCCTCGCACATCGCCGATCATGTCTCTCTCGAAATGTTAATAGTGAAGCACCCCTGTTCCCTTATCATGACGTGCCTTGTCGAATTGCGAGTAAATAATTGGTGCGCGTCTTCTGGTGCCGCTACTGACCATCCGTTGTCCCTAAACTGGCCGACCTGGGCCGCCCCCACGTTCACTGCGCCCGGAGGAGCTGGTCCGCTTTGGAGCGCGTCGCCGCCATCGCAGGCATGACGCCGATGAGGTTCGCGACCGCGACGACGCCCGCCACAAGTGCGACAACGAGCCAAATCGGCACGACGGGGACCGGGACGGCTCCCAGGTTGTTGGCGAACGCCCTCCATACCGCACGACCGATCACCACGCCCAGGGGGACGCCGAAGACGGTGCCGACCACGGCCAGCGTCGTCGCTTGCCAAGCCACGACGGAGCCGACCTGGGCGTTCACGAACCCCAACACCTTCAGGAGGGCAATCTCTCGGCGGCGGTGCGACACGCTCACCACGAGCAGGTGAGCCAAGGTCGCGGCACCGAACAGGGCCAAGATTGCGCCGAAGATGAGCGGGAAGTTGACTGCCTCGCCGAAATTGATCAGAGACGTTGGGGCGACAGGAACAGCGGCGATCGATTGGTACGCAGCGAGGTAGCGGTTGATGTCTGCTCGGCCCGCCGCACCGGGCACGAAGCTGACCAGCACCCCACCTCCACCGCGGCTGAGCCCTTCCGTAATTGCCCTTAGGCACGCCGCCTGTGCGGCGCTCGGAGGGCACGCCGCGTCTTCAAAGCCGGTGCGGCTGAACAACGCTCCGTTGCCGAGGCCTATGGCACGCTGACGTCCACTACGGAGCCTACGTGGGCGACCGCTTGGCGCATCGTGGTGGCGCCGAGGCCGACCTGGCCGGCGCCGCTCGGAAGAGGCCCGCTCACCGTCGAGAACAGGAGCGGTCCTCGGATAGCCGTTCCCACGACGATCCCCACGCTCACCTTGTCAAGGGAGGATGGGGCGGCCGTGACAAAAGGTACCGACTTTTGGACCGGCTCGGGCGAGCGGCTCGCCAAGCCGTTGGTTGAAATGAGCGTCTCCAGCGGCCGGGCGGCGACGGAGAAATAGAAATGTGACGTAGAGTGGCGAAACAGGGCTCAAGGGGCCATAATTACCGCCGATAGTGGCGGTATGGCTTCTTGCCCAGCAGGCCGGCCGTGGGCAGCTGCGTCATCGACGCCAACCAGGCCGGTAATACCAATTACTCGGCCGCCCCCCAGGTCCAACAGACGATAGCGGTCGGTGCCGCGCCCAAGGCCACCCAGACCATCAGCTTCACGGCCCCCGCTTCGGGCACGGTGGGGGGCTCGGCCACGCTCTCGGCGACGGGCGGCGCCTCGGGCAACCCGGTGGTGTTCTCTGTCGACGGGACTGACGAACATGCAGGTCGGAGCCAAGATGTTGCAAGACCACCCGGAGGACATCCCTGGCCTGTCTGGTTGTCACCAGACAGCATCAGTCCTGGTCAGGGGCTCACGGTCATGAGGCGGACGACCGCTGACAACAGGCGACGACGGCAGTTCTGGACAAAACCTAGACCCGTCTCGCTACCCGCTCAACCAACCGCAGGAGAAGAAAATGAAGAAAGCCCTAGCCCTACTCGCCACGGCGGCGCTCGCGCTGTCCTTTACTTCCGTAGCCGGCGCCAGCATGGCCCCGGTCACGACCAGCAAGGCTCCCACCGTCGTGTCCTTCAAGGTCACGCCGAACCACCTGCCCGACACTGGCGGCGTCGTTACGCTCATTGCCAAGGTCAAGCAAGCGACTACCTGTACCTTTGCCGGCGACGGCACGCTGACCCTCCACTGTGCCAGCGGCGAGGCTGAGGCTACCGTCACAGTGGCGCCCAACCGGCTGAGCGTGCCCGAGGTCTTCAGCCTGACGTTGGTGGCTCGCAACAAGTTCGGCGCTGCCGCCAAGCGCACCGTGGTTCTCACGGAGGCACCCACGCCGGCCGCTCCCACCACCACGGTCCCGCCGACCACAACGCCACCCACGACCGTGCCGGCTGCTCCCCCCACTCAGATGACGGGCCCGGGCAAGTTCACCTTCCCCGTTGTTGATGAGAACGGGATTGCCTCTGTCCAACTCAACGCCGTCACCCAGGGCGCTCCGTGCCCGGACGCCAACCCGTTCGGTGGATGCAGCGAGAGGCCCGGACAACAACAGCTAGACGACGTGAACATAAGCGTTTGCGCCGGCTCTAGTGGCGCTACGGACATCGGGTTCGGCGTCCCTGGTGAGTTGTCGCTGGACCTGAACAACGCCACCCAGGCGTCTCGGGACGACGTCACCGACGATTCGAGCGTACCTACGGCGTTCGGCAACTACTCGACCCTGGCCCCGGGACAGTGCGTCACCGGCGATGTCTACTTTGACGTGACCTCCGGGGCGCAGTGGCAGTCCCTCAACTACGCATACCAGGCCGCCAATTTCCTGGACGGCTCAGCGGTTTACGTGTGGGCGTCGTGATGGCACGACTAATCGGCTGGTGCAAGAACTGTAAGCATACGTGCGTCCCCAGCGCGCCCGAGTGCCCAAACTGCGGAGCGCCCATCATGGTGCTACCAGTCCCACCGACAGAGACCGCCAAGCCGGCCACTGGACTTTGATGCTGGCGATTGCTGGTACACGACCGGCGACAAGACTTACGAGGTCGGCTCGTAAGTGACGGGGATGACAGTGGCATCGCCGAGGGTACCTCGGCCCACCTGTAGCGCGACGCCACCGAGCCGCTGAGGCGCTCACTCGGCCCCTGGTTGACAGCCTTGGTAGGCGTGGTCACCCGAGGCAGGTTCACGACCATGCCGGTTGCGGGAAGAGGCATCTCGCGCAGAGCGTTGGCAAATGCCATCCCGAAGTCGAGATAGGCAGCGTAGTTGTCCAGGTCAAAGATTGGGGGTGCCCAGTCGCCCAGCCCCTCGCCGGTCAGCACAGCATAGGCTTTCCGCCGCCGACGGGCAGCGGAGCGCTGGCGTTCGGCCAGCCACCTGGCCTCCTCCGCACGTCGTCGCAACAGGCGCTTGGCTTCGAGCGGGTCGAGCTCGTCTGCGGCTTGGGCGGTGCCCAGGTGGGCCCCGTGGCGGAAAACCTCGACGGCGTGGTGGTGACGGGGCAGGTAGCGGACCTCCACTGTTTCGCCCACGTACCCGCACAGCTCGGCGCAGTTGTATGTCCGCCCCTCCAGGCGGATGCCCCGCTTCGTTACGGTTCGTTCGACCCGGGCCAGGAGGAGGTGGCGGAGGCGGTCGGGGGGGACGACTTCGAGCGGCGTGGCATCAGCACACCACCGTTCGAGGGGTGAGGCGCCCCCCAAGCCTTCGTGGGGCCGGCCGTGGTAGCGGTGCACGAAGTCCGCGAACAACATGACCACGGTCTTGAGCGGCAGCAGAGGGAGGTCGTCTTCGACGAGGTGGCCCCGACGGTCCTTCGGGCCACGGACGAAGCCAGGCAACTCGGCCAGGAACAGGCCCTCGATGCTTCGGTGGACCCGCTCCACGGTCCCTTTCAGGTGGGGCGAGTAGGCGCGCACGGGCCGGGCGTCGATGCCGAGGGAAGCGGCAGCCGCCCCCACGGCCTCGGCCAAGAACTCCTTTCCCCGGTCATAGGGGTCTTCTGAGTAACGGCGGCAAAGCGGCCAACAATTCATCCATTAATGCGTTAGGAGGGAGCTTCGCTCGGCCCGGCGAAGAGACCCGGGAGCGTTTGAGGACACGGCCGACGTCGAATGTCAGTGTCCCGTAGGGGTTGATCGCTTCGAAGTGGGCGGGGCTCAGATGGGTTTCGGCGGCTACTACGCACTGACGCAGAACTGGAACTAACCGCCGGACGGCGGGGCGTAGGAGCCGAAATTGGGTCCCGCCTAAAACACCTGGGCAAGTGTTAGGTTTTCGCGCTGCAGACGGCAACCGGTGGCCTAGATTCGGGCGGGTTCTCGCCAGGTTGCCTTCGAGCCCCCTGGATCAGGCCGAACTTCGAGGACCTGGTCGCACCGTGATGTGACGTCTTGAATGTGGGTTACGGCAATGATCCGTCGGCCCCGGCGGGCGGCCGTTTCTAGAGCATCAAGGGCGACGTCCAGGCTTCGGCTATCGAGCGCGGCGAAACCCTCGTCGAGGAACAAGCATTCGATACGTGAGCCACCTCGGGCGGCAACCTCAACAAGGCCGAGGGCAAGCGCGAGACTGGCCTGGAACTGCTCCCCACCGGACAGCAGGCGAGGGTCGCGGGTGGTAGCCGTGGTGGTGTCGATCACCGAGAACCGGTCGGTTGCGTCCGTGTCGAAAACGAGCCGTTGCCCGGAGAGTTCGCCGAGGATAGCCGCTGCTTCAAGTACCAGCTGGCGACGACGCGCAGCCAGTACATGAAGTACGAAATTGCCCCGTCCACGACAGAGTGCCTTGCCAGCCTGGAGGAGCCGAGCGCGCTCATTGGTGGCCTCCATGGCCAAGTCGAGCGCGGCACATCGCGCCGCGGCTATCCCCGCTTGTACGTGCGCGGTCTGCGAACGCCCAACCGCGGCGTCTGTTTCTGCGCGCCACGCAGTTAGTCCCTCAACCGTGGTCCCGACGCCCTGGCATTTTGAAGAAGCGGCCTCGACAGTCGTGGCGGCTTCCAAACGTGCTGCCGTCGCCTCGACTCGTCTCTCGCTGGCTAGCTGCCGTGTCGAGAAAGCACTACTGGTTGCCCAATGGCTGAGAACGGCGGCGTCCCCCGTCGGCGGTTCGCTGGCGCCCGCAGCCATGGCAAGGCCGGCGGCGGCGGTCGTG
>JBEKNX010000342.1:0-5194 GCA_049522375.1 Acidimicrobiales bacterium
CCTTCCCCAGGGGTCGATGAGCTGTTGCATGACGCTGCACGGATGCAGGTGTGCGGCCTATGAGCACGGCATCTCCAGCCGTGTGGCTCATGTTGCACATGTGGCTCCTTGGGCCTCCCATGGGCCCCACCCCTCGGCCTGGGCAGCGACGCTGACCGAGAGAGCCTCTAGTTCGTCGACCAGTTGGCGGAGGCGTTTGGCGTTGTCGAACCACGGCCGGTATCGCTCTGCTTGAGCGGCAGTGAGGTTCCGGGTAACGGTCTTGCCGCCCACTTTGCGGGTCCAGGAAAGATAGGGGCCGTGGAGGCGGGTGGGGTCGGTGTGGCAGTGACAGTTGGGGCTGCCGCAACGAGAGCTGCGGGCCACGAGGCTGCCAGGGAGGCAGAAGCCTATCTTGGCGACCTCGGCCATGATCTGGTGCTGACGACGTCCATCTTGCTGGTTGGGCATGTCGCGTTGCTATCGCATCAAAGGGTCCACCCCTGAGCCAGCCGGAAGTTGCATACTTCAGGTTGGTGGCTGTCGTGCCCGACCTCGAGCGCCGGTGGGAAATGGCCGACCCCCGCCGGGACCGCACCCTCTGCCCCTATACCGGCCCCGACACTGCCTTGGTAGTGGACGAAGCCGTCCAGGCCTTGGTCTTGCTGCGCGCCCCGATGTGGCTGGGAGACGCCGGCCCGGTGGTCTCGGCGCTCGTGAGCTTGGCCGCTGAAGCAGACGGCCGTCTCCACGACGCCGTCGCCGACGCCCGCGACCAGGGCTACAGCTGGGACCAGCTCGCCTTTCGGCTCGACACGACCGCTGCCGCCGCCCGGCGCCGCTACGGCCCCTACTCCCGTTGGAGGAGGACCGAGGAAGGACGCCTCGCGCGCTGGGGCCCCGGCAAATGAGGGCCTTCCCGGTCGCCTTGCCGTCCGGCCAGCGCTACTGGACTGTGCTCGACGACGACCTCCAGGTGGTGGTCGTGGCCGACTCGTTCTTGCGCCACCAGCGCTTCGGCCGTGACGGCGCCGAGTCCACCACCAAGGCCTATGCCCACGCGATCGCGCTGTTCCTGCGCTGGTGCAAGTGCTCGGGCCGCTCCTGGGAAGCCGGCATAGAGCAGGTGGGGCTCTTCATGACCTGGCTGGCCCACGCAAAGGCCTCAACCCCGGGCAGTGCGGCCACCGGCTCGGCGGTGGTCCTGGCCGGGCCCGGCGCCAAGCCGTTCCGCTCCCCGGCGCGGGTGAACGCCGTGCTCACGGCCCTGCGGGCCATGGTGGTGCACGCGGTGGCAGCCGGACAGGCCCCCGCTTACCTGGTGGCCCTGCTCTATGAGGTCGCTGACGACCGCGACCTGCCCAGGGCCGCTCGGGGCGAGGGCGGGCGGATGGCTTGGCGGCTCAGGGCCCGGCACCGGGTGCGCGAGCCAGAGGCTGCCGTGCAGCGGGCCAGCGGCGAAGACGTGGTCGCCTTGTTGCGGGCGTGCCGCTCGGCCCGGGACCGCCTCGTGGTGGTGCTCATGGCCCGGGCCGGCCTTCGCCGGGGCGAGCTCTGCGGGCTCCGCCGGGCCGACGTGCATCTGGCAGTGAGCTCGTGCCAGCTCGGCTGCGAGACAGCCGGGGCGCACCTGCACGTGGTCCGGAGGGAAGGCAATCCGAACGGGGCTTGGGCCAAGTCCCGACGCTCCCGGGTGGTGCCGCTCTGCTCCCTCGTCGTGCAGGCCTTCGACACGTACGAGCTCGAGCGGACGAGGTGCCCAGCGGCTGCGGGGAGCGACTTCGTCTTCGTCAACCTCTTTCGCGAACCACTGGGCGCCCCTGTGCGCCCCGACGCGGTTGGCGAGCTGCTCTCGGTGCTCTCGCGCCGGGCCGGCCTGGCGTGCCCGGCCCGCCCCCACCAACTGCGCCACGCCTGGGCGAGCGACCTGGCCGACGCCGGGGCCGGCATTGACGTCGTGGCCGACCTGCTCGGCCATGCCTCCGTCCAATCGTCCCGGGTGTACGTCCACCCGAGCCCGGGACGGCTGCGCGCCGCCGTGGACAAGGTCCCGAGCCCCCGCGAGCAGGCGAGGCCAGGCAAATGAGGCCGGCAGCAGCGCTACTGTCTTCCCCGGCCGTCGAGGGGCCGTGCGAGGTCCCCCACGTGCTGGAGGGGGCCCCCTTGAACGGGGCAGCCCTGCAGCTGGCCCGGCTGCTCGACCGGGGGTTCCTGGACGAGGCTGGTTGGGACCCGCGCGTTCGGGTGCTCTACCTGCCGGCCGAGCACCGGATCCTCGGGCGCCAGGTATGCCGTGCCCCCGGCTGCTCGAGGAGCGTGTTCGCCGGCCTGCCTGGGGTGTGCCACAGGTGCTTCACGAGGTTGACCGGGCTCGGCCTGAGCCCTGCGGAGGTCGCGGCTGCCCCGCAACTACCACCACCCCCCTCGCCGGCCGAGCGCTGCGCGGTGGCAGGGTGCCAGTGCAGGCCGACAGTGCGCGAAGCCCTCTTGTGCCAGCCGCACGCCAAACAGTTCCGCGCCAGGCGGCCGCGGGTGGGGCTCGAGGAGTTCTTGGCCGACGGCCGTGCCCGGCCCATGCCTCCGCACCGGGCGTGCCTCGTGGCAGCGTGCACCCGGCCGGCCGACGGCGCCTGCGGTTATTGCAACACCCACGACCAACGCTGGCGGGTAGCCTGCCGGGTCAACCCCGGCCTGGATCCCCGGTCCTTCCAGGTGAGGGAGAGCGGTGTCGCAGAGCCCGGCCAGGTGAACCTGCGGGCACTGCCACCACTCGTTGTCGTCGAGGTCCTTTTTGGCGCCCAAGGACGCACCCAGGCCGGGGGCAAGCTGAGCGACAGAGACTTGAGGCCCCTCTGTGACCTGGCCCGGCGCGAACAGGCCTCTTCGCTCGAGGAGCTCAAGGCCGACCGAGTGCCGAACAACACGAGCCGGAAGCTCCTGCGGGCCTTCGCCCGCGACATAAGGCGGGCCTTGGCCGACCCCGGTGCCGAGCAGGCCAAGGACACCTGGGACCTGGCTGTCTTCGGCCATCCCGGGAGGCTGGCGTTCGCTCGCATCACCCAGCCTTGGCTGCGCCAGGCCGCCAAGGCATGGGCAGCCGACGACCTCCCCCGCCACCGCGGCAAGGGGGCAGCCAAAGTGCAGGAAAAGGTCCACGCGCTGGCAGAGCTGTCGGCCAGCTTGCGTTGCCGGGAAGACCACGGGGACTTGCCGCCTGCGCTCGGGCGACCCGACATCGAGGACTTCTTGAACCGGCTCGCCTACTTGGAGTCGACCGGGAAGATCAGCCGCTACCACCGCAACGTGGTGTGCCGGGGCACCCGGCTCGTCCTGAGCGGCATCCGTGGCTTGGGCATCACCCGAGCCGGGGAGGCGGCCGCCGGCCTGCCCGACGTGTTCGTGATCGGCCCGGGCGACATCCCTGACGACCCCGAACGCGCCGAAGCGGGGCGTGACCTCCCGCCGGAGGTCATGGCGGTGCTCTGCGCCAACCTCGACAGCCTGGAGCCGGCGGAAGTGAGGGTCGCCGTCCAGGTCGCCATCGACACCGGCCGCCGGCCCGAAGAGATCCGCTCGCTCCCACTGGAGTGCTTGGCCGCCGGCAAAGACGGCGGGACGGTGTTGGTCTACGACAACAAGAAGGCCAACCGCTTCGGCCGCCGCTTACCGATCAGCGAGGCCACCACCGCGGTTATCACTGCGCAGCAGGAGAGGGTCAGGGGGCGCTTTCCCGGCATTCCACGCAGCGAGCTGAAGTTGTTACCAGCACCGCGCCGCAACCCCGACGGCCGCACTGCCATCAGCATCGACATGCTGGAGGCTCGCCACCACGACTGGGTAGCCAGCCTCGGGCCGCTCGTGGCCAGCGACGGCGTCGAGCTCGGCCCGGACCGGGTTGTGCCCTACTGCTACAGGCACAGCTACGCGCAGCGTCACGCTGACGCAGGTGTGCCGCTCGACCTCCTGGCCGACCTTCTCGACCAGCGCAACCTCAACATCACGCGCCGCTATTACCGCATAGGGGAGGACCGTCGCCGTGGCGCCGTCGAGCGCGTGGCCGCGCTCAGCTTCGACCGGCACGGCAAGCGCGTCTGGGCCCAGGCGGAGGCACTGCTCGAGTCCGAGCATGCCCGCTACGCAATGGGCGAGGTCGCCGTCCCCTACGGTGCCTGCACCGAGCCGTCCAACGCCAAAGCGGGCGGCCACGCCTGCCCGTTCCGGTTCCGCTGCGTGGGCTGCGGGCACTTCCGGACCGACGTCTCCTACCTGCCCGACCTGCAGGCTTACTTGGACGACCTGCTGCGCAACCGGGAACGGGTGCTCGCCGCCCCCGGCCTCGACAGCTGGGCGCTGGCCGAAGCGATGCCTTCCGAGGACGAGGTCGCCCGCGTCCGCCGCCTCATCGCACACGTCCGTGCTGGCTTGGAGGGCCTGAGCCCCGAAGAACGCGCCCAAGTCGACGACGCTGTGGCCGCCGTCCGCCGCCACCGCTCCGCCACGCTCGGCATAGGCCCGCCTTTGCAGAGCTTCCCACCGCTCCTCGAATGACCGCACGCCCAAGCCAAAGGACCGCTGCATTGGCCGAAGGGCGCCGTGCCGACTCCGGCCGCCGCCGCCAACGTGTGCAACAAGCCCTCGACGGCGCCACCGGGAAAAGCGAGCGGGTGAGCCTCAGCGAGTTCGCCCGGCGGGCTGGCGTGGACCGCAGCTTCGTTTACCGCCACGGGGACCTTCTGGCGAAGTTCCATGCCCTACAGGCACAACCGCCCGGTGCACCAAGCGTCGGGCCAGTCGTCAGCCGTGCTTCCCTCCAGGCCGACCTGCTCAACGCCCAGCAGCGCGCCCTTCGTCTTGCCTCCCGGGCACAAGAGCTGGAACACCGTCTCTCCCAGGCGCTTGGCGAGCAACTATGGCGTGACTCCGGCATCGGTCTCCCTGACGGCACCTACCAGCTCGAGCAACGCGTCGTCGCTCTCGAGCAGGAGGTAGTTGACCTCCGTCTGCAACTCGAAGAACGCCAACAAGAGCTGGACGCCGCTCGAGCCGCGAACCGAGAGCTCATCGCCAGGCTCAACGCTCCCCGGGCGCCGAGATGAACCCGCGGCACGTGCACTACAGCTGTTGCACTTGCTGGCTCGGCACTACGAGGTCTTCTAGCAGCACCAACACCTGCGACAGACCGTCCGTTACAGGCCGGACCCCTGGAGAACATGCC
>JBEKNX010000343.1:0-5157 GCA_049522375.1 Acidimicrobiales bacterium
GGCCCGGGCGACGCGGTCGGCACCGGCGCCGGCGAGCAGGAGGGGTTGCCATGACGGCGAGCCGCCTCCTGGCCGGCTACCGCCCTCGGCGGCCGCCTCTTGCTCACAGCTCCGACCTAAGACTGCAACGGCCAGAGCCGCCCGCACCGGGTTCGCTGGCCAGCTGGCCGCGCATACCGCCCCGGCGGCCCCGGTACCGCCGTCCATAACGCCTGCGTCGGCTTCTATGGTGCCCACGCTGGTAAGGGTCGACCCGCGCCCGGCGTTGAACAGCCCCGTGTCCTCCATACACGCGACCGCTTCGACTGCCGCCTGCAACGCCGTCCCGCCCCGGTGCAGCTCGTGCCAGCCAGCCGCCAGCGCCGTGCGGAGACCGCCTTCCAGGCGCGCCCTCGCCTCCGCCCCACGTAGCCGCTCAAACATCTCGGCACCCCCGTGCACCAGCAGTGCAGGCCCGGCCAGGAGCCCCGTTTCGCGGACCAAGCGCGACGAGGGCGTGCTCACCACGAACAGTATGGACCAGGCTCAGCTGGCACTGTCTGGAGGCTTCCCCCGGCCTGACCCAAAGGGCCGGTGCTGTTCGCACGCGTAGCTGCGACATAAAGTTCCTTATGCGCGCTCAGGATTCGGCTTGCCGCAGCCTGGTGCCGCGCCAGTACGACGGCTATTTCTCCTCCGTTCGGCAGAACGGTCGGCGCATAACGTACGCCCAGAGCGGCCGCATGTTCTGTACTGGCTTCACCCGAGGAGAGCCATCTCGGTCGCATTTCCGTGATCGCCGATCTCGCGCTCACGACCCCGGCTCGCGCAACCGGTGCCAATACGCCCGAGAATTCCCGATCTGTGCGCCGGAGCCCGACCGCGGGGGGCCGAGAGCGCAACCACAACGACCCGTGTCCGCCACTGAGAAAGAGCAGGCAACGAACCCTTCTCGTGGTACCAGACACTGGTGAAACCAACGGGCTCGCCTGAGGACCAGTAGGCGGAACGGCTCGCGCGCCCGGTCCATGGTGTTTGGGTCGGCCGCAGGACCATCTCGGGTCAGCGGGCGGGAACCATCAGGCCTGCCCGCGCTGGTGACTGCCCGTCGCTCCGCCACGACCGTCGGACATCGCCGCGAAAGCTCGGAGCTCGGCGAAGGCCGCCACTCCGGCCTCCCACGTGCGATCCACATCGGAGGTTGGAGGGAAGCGGTTGTCGAGCTCGAGGATGACCATTCCGTGAGCGAACGACCAGAGCGCCTGGGCGACCGAAGAGTCGCCGGTGGCCAAGAAGAAGGGCTCACCGGCCCACTCCTCGAGTCCAGGACTGAGCCGGTCGCGGTCCAAGAACCCCGACGTGACCAACCGATACAGATCGGGATGGCCCAGGGCCTCGTCGCGGTATGCAGACAGCAAAGAAGCCACCGATTCGCCGGGACCGGCTCGCCTCACGGCGTCGTGCAGGACGCCCCCGATATCGAACAGGGCCGAGTCGATGATCGCCGAGGTCAGGGCCGCTTTGGACGGGAAATGCTTGTAGAGCGAGGGAGCCTGCATCGATACGCTGTGCCCCAGGCGTCTCATCGTGAGCGCCTCCGGGCCCTCCTCTTCCAGGATCCGACGGGCCGCGGCCATGATCTCCGCAGCCCGGGTCCCACCTCGGCTCACCGGCGGCGGGCCGGAGCGAGGTGCCGCGGCCGGCGTCGGTTCGGGCACGACGGGGGGCGTCTGGGGCAGGCAGGGCTCGGCGTGAGGTGCAACAGCGCGACGACGGGTCACTGATCGGCCGGGACCAGACGGAAAACCGGGTGCTTCGCTGCGATGGCTTGCAGCTCGGAGTCGGACGAGCCTGCGTCCACACCGTCGAAGAAAACGCCGACCTCGGCCTTCCAACGCTTCAGATACGAGCGCAGGACCGGGTTCTTGTCGGCGTCGATCATCTCTTCGGACCGGTAGTGCTCACGGCGACGACCGACTACGAGGTCGAGCTCTCCGGCCGCCTGGACGTTTCGGACCCAGTCACCGGTACCTCGAGCGGACACCAGGTAGTAGGTGCCTTCGAACATCAACAGGTTCACCGGCACCCTCCTCGGCTCGCCGGTCTTGCGCCCTTTGACCTCTAGGACCCGGCTGCCGAGGACGCTGACTCCCAGCTTGGTGAGCCCTGCGACGAGCTGATTGAAAACGTGCTTGGTGAACCAACCTGGCTTGCGATAATGAACCTGGTTCATCGGTTGTCTCCCTTTCTGGTCCGAGGGCCCGACCTGAGGTCGAAACCTTAGCTAACAACGTTAGCCACCACTGTAGCTAACGTTGTTAGCTCCGTCAAGGGTCGCCGGTTGAATCTGAGTGGTGCTCCTGGGACGCCGACCCCCTACCGCTACGAGTGCTCTTTCATCTCGGGACCGACGCCTCGAAACCGAGAGCCAGGGCCGCCTCCTCGACCGGCCGACCGGCCCATCGACCGACGAAATTGTTTGGTCCGCAGCGTGTCCGATCGACGGCTGCGGGCACAACCTCGTCACTACAGAACATCCTATATTACTCGCCTTTTGCTCGACCATCAGCGGCCACACGACCGTCCATATCGACGGCTACGGGCGCTGACGGGCGACCACTGATCGTGGTTGCTCCTCGGTCGGGACCGGTCTGTCGCTGACGCACAGCACACCGAATATTCGTTCATGCACAGTCGGCCCTACCGCGCCGAGCGGGAACGCCCTAGTCCAGGATGGTCTAGGCGATCATGCGGGGCACTACCTCGGCGTCGGTGATGTCATCGTCGTCCGCCGACGGGTCGCTGCTCACGGGCTCCGGCTCATCGCCGGCCAGCACGTCCTGTGGCAGGTTGCGGGCAGTCCGGGCGCGCTGCTCACAGCGGATGCGGACGGAGGCGATGGCGATGTCGTGGAGCTGCATGCGCTGCTCGTCCGACAGGAAGGGCATCACGTCACGGACCTCGGTGTCGACACCGCCATGGCTGGCCGGTTCGCCGGCCGCCGACGCGGGCTCGCGGATCTCTTGCATACCCAGGGCATCACGCTCGATCCTGATGGCCGCCTGTGCCCAGATCGCCAGGGCGTTCGGGCTCTTGCACAGAGCGGCAGCGCTGAGCGGGATGGCGGCCTCGACCTCGGTGAGGATGGCCCGGGCTACTCTTACCTGGCGCTCGTTGGCCTCCCTGATCGCATCGAGCCGGGCTTGGCAAGCGACCTTGTCCTGTTCTGAATCCCAGGTAGCCGCCCGCAACTCCCAGTCCTGTTGCTGTGACCAACCATAGAGGGTCTTGGGGCTCTTGCCGATGGTCTTCGCCGCCTTGGCGACCGAACGTGTGCTAGCGGGCACTCATCTTGTGGGAATCCTCCCGCGCTGCTCGGACAGGTTGAGCCGCGGTGCTCTGGTAGTGCCGCCGGACCGGTCCGCCTTCCCTGTCCTCCGGCTCCGCCCTCGTCCCGAGCACAACCTCCCGAGGAGCGACGGAAACCGTGCCCGGCACGTTTACGCTGCGTCAGGTCTACGGCGAGATGGCGGCTAGAGTTGGCTGTCCCAGGCTCTCCGGCGCGCTCGCCAGGATAATTCCGGCTGCGCCGCGCACAGCCGCGCTGTCGCCAAGTTTGCCGGGTACAACTCGGATATCCGGGGACCTGGACGGCATCCGATAATGGCGGATGCTGTGCCTTATCGCCTCTAAAAGTGGCGCGCCGGCCGCCGCCAGCTCTCCGCCGACGACGATCAACTCCGGGTCGAGCAGCGTCACCATTGCGCCGACGCACCTTCCCACGGCGTCGCCAGCGTCCGAAACGGCCCGACGGGCCCCGTCGTTGCCGGACTCGAGCAGCCTGAACAGATCCTCGGTGGTTACGGTGTGCCCCCAACTGTTACTGAGGAGCTGGGCGATCGCAACCGGGCTTGCCACCGTCTCAAGACAGCCCCGGTTACCGCAGCGACATATCCGGCCGCCTGGGGCGACCTCGACGTGCCCCAGCTCGCCCGCCAGGCCGTGAGCGCCTACGAGTAGTTGGCCCTTCGTCAGTATGCCGGCACCGATGCCGGCTGATAGGCGCACGTACACTGCGTTGGCGCAGTTACGGGCGGCACCGTACAAATGCTCCGCGAGCGCGCCGGCATTGGCGTCGTTGATCAGCTGTGTTGAGAGCCCGGTGCGGTGTGACAGCTCGTAAGCCGGCTGGATGTCGTGCCATTCCGCCATGATGCTGCTGGAGCTCAGGGCGCCGGTCCTCGCATCGACGGGGGAGGCGATCCCCACACCTATCCCAAGGACACGCTGGCGAGCCGGGCCCACGCTTTTCAGCGCCACCTGGACCATCTCACACGCCGTCTCCAGCGTCTGCTCCGGCATGTAGTCCACATCTTGGGGGACGATATGGTCCCATCGGGTGGCGCCACTGGCGTCGCACAGCATCACACGGGTCTGCTGGTGCCCGATATCGACCCCGACGGCGTACGCCGCAGAGGGCTGGATCGAGAGCAACTGCGCGGGACGACCGGTGCGGCGCACACCTATTTCGTCCCCGGTAGCGCCGGTCTCCTCGACGATCCCAGCGGAGATAAGGTCAGCCGTCAGGGCGGCCACAGTGGCTCGGGACAGGCCCGTAAAACGCTCGAGCTGCGTCCGGCTCGCGATGCGGTTCTCGTGCAGTGCCCGCAGGATCCGCATTCGGCCCTCGATGCGCAAGCTCGACGGTCTCGCGTGGGTTCCAGCGGAGTCGATAGGCTCCCTCGCTAGCCGCCGAGCGGGTCGGTGCCCTGGCGGCCGGTCGGCTGGCTCGTCTGATGCGATCACCATTAGCAGAGTACCGATAGCCAGGTCTTACATTAGACGAAAGTTGTGCTCCTGTGGGCCGTGCTGGCTTGACTTACGCCTAAAGCCAGAGTACGTGGCTTGCGGGTGCCAGAGACCGAGTAGTTGGCCTGAAAGGTCACGAGCAGCACCGGGACCATGAGGGTGTCCCTGAGCGAACGGGCCGACGCCAGCCGGGTACATGGCTCCGCGTCCTTGCTTCCAAGGTATGGAGCCCCTAAGGAACCCAGGGTGTCTCACCGCCAACTGGTGGCGGAGCACCGCGATCTCCAGGTCCTTCTGGTGCGGTGCGGGGCCGAGCCCTAGGAGGCGAACGAGCCGTCGGACGACCAAGGAGGTGAGCAAGCACCCAAT
>JBEKNX010000344.1:0-5119 GCA_049522375.1 Acidimicrobiales bacterium
GCGCCTGCGGGCGGAGGCGGTAGACGCGATAACCGAGCGCGGGGAGGTCGACGGCGAGCACGGTCCGGCGATGACGCCCGCCCAGGGTGGCGAGCGATTGCACCCGCTGGACCGGCACCGGGGCCCCGTCCTGCTCGTCAAGGGCAACGACCTCGGCCGTCGACGTGGCTTCCAGCTCGAACTCGACATCGGAGCTCACCGGCCATGGCAACGGGTTCACCATCACGTAGGGCACGGTCCCCGCTTCGACCGGGATGCCGATGCGGCGGGTGACGGACTGGACGGCGAGGTTGAGGGCCTGGCTCGCTACGGCGCTGGCGTAGCCGTACTGGTCCCGGGCGTCCTCATAGGCTGGGGCGATGGCCGTCCCGGCCAAAATGTCGTGGAACTGGTTGAACAATACGAGCTTCCAGGCCTGGGCCAGCTCGGCCGCGGGGTAGGCGGGGCCGTCGAGCCGTGCCGCCACGGTGCACCAGCGCTCGGCGGCGAGCAGCAAGTGCTCGGCGCGGCGGTTCCAGCGCTTTACCCCCGAGTGAGCCGAATAGCAGCCGACGGCATGGTGCTGAAGGTCGCCGACGTACGTGGGAAGGTCGGTACGGGCCGCCATGGCGTCGAAGTAGCGGCGGGGGCCCGAGGGCTGCAGGCGTAAGCCGTTGCCCGCCGAGTTGAGGCGCTCGATGCTGTCGAGGTTTTCCCGGGTGGGACCGCCGCCGTGGTTGCCCACGCCGTAGAAGATCATCACCTGCTGCTCGTTGGCCGGCACCCGGTCCAGGGCGCGTTCGAGGAAGGTATCGAGCGGGTCGCCGCCACTCTCGTAGTTGTAAGGGATACGGTAGGCGAGCACCCGCGAGCCGTCGGGCGAAGCCCACCAGAACACTTCTGCAGGCAGTGTTTTTTCCTTCGGCGCGGGGCGAAGGAACATGTAGGCGTCCATCCCCGCCTTGGCGAGCAGCTGGGGCAACGTGGCGGCGTGGCCGAACGGGTCGACATTGCAGCCGACGGTCGCCACACGGCCGAAGCGGTCGCTCAAGAAGCGCTGGGCGTAGAGCGCCTGGCGCACAAACGACTCTCCGTGAGGCAGGTTGCAGTCCGGTTCGATCCACCAACCGCCCACGACGACGAAACGGCCCTCGGCGATGCGACGGGCAATGCGCTCGAACAATTCGGGGTCGACGCTTTCGGCCCATTCGAGATAGGCGACCGAGTCGCAGGTGAAGATGAAGTCGTCGTACTCGTCCATGCGGTCCAGAGCCGAGCGGAAGGTGGCACGCACCTCGTGCAGGCCCTCCTGCCACTGCCACAGCCACACCGGGTCAATGTGGGCGTTGCCGATCATGTACAGCAGGCGTTCGCCAGCTCCCTCGGTCATACGGTTTGCACCCTTCCTCGTGTGGACCAAGCCGCACCCGGTCCGCCCGCGCCCTAACTTACTTCCCGGTGGGGTGCGCCAGCCTGCCTAAGCTCGCCCCCGGCCTGGTCATCGGGGGCCAGGCCGAACCGCCGGTGCGAAGTTTGCCTCGGTCCTCAGCTCAAGATGTTCACTGCACGCGAGATGACCACGGCTACGGTCACTAGAGACGCCATGGCCTGGAGGGACATGAGCAGCTTGGCCCAGGCAGTGAGGGGCATGGTATCGGTCGGGCTGAACGCGGTGGCGTTGGTGAACGACGTGTAGAGGTAGTCGAGCAAGCTCGGTACCCACCCGGGGCTCGAACCCGGCGCCGACATCTGGGGGAAGAGGAAGTCGGGTCGGGGGTGCTCGGGCAGTTGGCGCTCGGCCGGGCCGCCTCGGTCGAGCTCCCAGTACCAGAGGCCGAAGGCTATGACGTTGGTAAGCCAGATCGGCAAGGAGGCGTAGATGAGCGGTCGGCCCGATGCCTTGGACCCATAGAGCAGTGCATTTATGAGCTCGAGGAGCGTGACGACGTTGGCGACGGAGATAAGCGCGATCAGCGACACACCGATGATCCGGAGATGTCGCTCTTCCTTGGAGATCCGGCCGGGGTTGGCGAAGAGCAGGACGAGGAGCAACGTCACTTCGAGGGCCGGGATCAGCCACCGGCTCCCCAGTCCCCGGATAACCCGCTCGGGCAAGACGACCTGCAAGGCTATGGCGACCGCCACGGCGAGCAGCGCCCGCCAGCGTGGCTCGTTGTGGCTCGGGATGCCCCAGGCGACAGCATCGTGCGGGGGCTGCATCGACGCCTCGCCCATTGGTAGTGAGGCTACCGACGTGGCTCACCCGGCCCGGGGATTGACGCCGTAATATCAGGCGCCTGGCTCATCGGTGCCAGATGGTGCCAAGTAGTGTTTGATATGACACCACTATGATGCCATAATGGTGTCATGGACCTACGGCAGTACGTCGACAACATCCACCAGCAGCTCGCCGTGGCCGCCGAGGCCGGCGGTGACGAGGCTCGCGCCCTGGCCGAACGCCTGGTCGCTCCCCTGGACGCCGCCGTCCGTCTCACTTTGCAGGACGTCCTGGTGGCAGCGACGGAGGAGATCACCCGTGAGCTGGCCCCGGGCTCGGTCGAGCTACGCCTGCGAGGGCGCGACCCCGAGTTTGTGGTGACGCCACCGCCCACTGAGCCTCCCATCGACGACCCGGCCTACGGCGACGACGACAGAGCTCGCAACGGCCGGCCGGGGGCCGCGCCACTACCTCCCGGGGACGGCGACGAGGCGGCGATGGCGCGGGTCAACCTGCGTATGCCCGACCACCTCAAAGCCCGCGTCGAGCGGGCCGCCGGCGACGAAGGGCTCTCGGTGAACTCCTGGCTGGTGAGAGCGGCCGCCGCCGCCCTGGACCGGGACGGGCCCGGTCGTCGAGGGGGACGACGCGCCCCCGTGGGCTCCCAGCACTACACGGGCTGGGCGCGCTAGCCCGGCCGAGCCGGGGCACGCCCGCTCGCCAATTTACGGCGGCGACACCCGCCGACCAAACAGCCTTGAACCGATCTGAAAAAAGGAGACCTCTATGCCTACGTTCGACACTCCCCAACCCGTATCAGTCGCCCTGGAGCTCGGGGTGGGAGACATCCGGATAATCGCCACTGACCGCGACGACACCATCGTCGAGGTGCGGCCGAGCGACACCAGCAAGAAGTCCGACGTGGCGGCGGCGGAGCAAACCCGCGTGGAGTACGCCGGTGGCAGGCTGTCGATCAGGGGACCGAAGGGATGGCGGAAGTACAGCTTGCGGGGCGGCCGGGAGTCGATCGACGTGGAGATCGCATTGCCGGTCGGCTCCCATGTCCGGGGCGAGGCGGGCATTGCCGCATTGCGCTGCTCCGGTCGTCTGGGCGAGTGCCGCTTCAAGATCGGCCTCGGAGAGGTACAACTCGACCAAGCCGGCCCGGTCGCGCTCGAGACCGGCGCCGGTGACATCACCGTGGAACGAGCCTTGGACCGGGCCGATGTCACCACGGGTTCTGGCGTCGTGCATGTCGGCAGCATCGCCGGGAGCGGTGTCATCAAGAACTCCAACGGCGACACCTGGGTCGGCGAGGTCACCGGCGACCTCCGCGTGAACGCGGCCAACGGCAAGATTTCTGTCGACCAGGCCCACGCCACCGTGGCGGCCAAGACCGCCAATGGCGACGTCTACATCGGCGAGGTGGAGCGGGGTGCCATCCTGGCCCAGACCGCCTGCGGCAAGGTCGAGGTCGGGGTCCGCGACGGCGTCGCCGCCTGGCTCGAACTCAACACGAGCTACGGCAACGTGCACAACAACCTTGAAGCCGCCGAGCGCCCGGGCGCCGGAGAGGACGCGGTCGAAGTACGGGCCCGCAGCTCCTTTGGAGACGTCACTGTCCACCGGTCCCTCGTGAGCGGGCCCACCAAGGACGTGCCATGACCACCCCCACGCTCGCGTCGGCCGTGAGGACCATCGGGTTAGGCAAGTCGTTCGGCGCCAAGACCGCCCACAGAGAAATAACGAGGAGACATGGAAGCAGCGATTACAGTCAAAGGGCTAAAAAAATCATACAAGACGCATGCCGTGTTAAAAGGTGTCGATTTCACGGTGGGCAAAGGAGAAGTTTTTGCCCTACTCGGCAGTAACGGCGCGGGTAAAACGACTATTATCAATATCTTGACGACACTTATCAAGGCCGACGACGGTACCGCAACCGTCAGCGGCTATGACGTTGCCAAAAACCCCGCCAAGGTGCGACGGTGTATTAGTCTGACGGGACAGTTTGCCGCGGTTGATGACGTGCTCTCCGCCCGTGAAAACCTGGAGATGATCGGCGATCTAAGGCACGTAAGTAATTCGGCACAAACGGCTGCCGATTTGCTTGAAAAGTTCAACCTTGTCGATGCTGCTGATCGACGGGTTTTGACATTTTCTGGCGGCATGCGCCGTCGGCTAGATATCGCTATGAGCCTCATCGGTAATTCCCCGATCATATTTTTGGACGAGCCGACGACCGGACTTGACCCCGAAGCGCGTAGTGACATGTGGCAGACGATCCAGGCACTTGCCAGAGGCGGTACGACAGTATTTTTGACAACCCAGTACCTTGAGGAAGCCGACGAATTAGCTGAGACTATCGCGCTTCTACACAAAGGAAAGATTGTAGCCAGCGGCACCGCTCGTGAGCTCAAAAAGCTCGTTCCGGGTGGTCTTGTCAAATTTACCTTCCATGACGAAAAGCAACGTAAAGCAGCAATCGGCATACTGGAAGAAGACTACGACATTACCAAAGGCAACGACCTGACGCTGACTGTTGCAGCCGGTAGCAGTACCGCACAACTTGCCGGATTATTCATAAAACTTCGCGATGCACAGCTTGAACCGGCGGACTTCTCGCAACAAATACCAACGCTTGACGATGTATTCTTCAAGCTCACGCGCAAATAAGGAGGAGGAAAAAACTAATCATGCGAGCGATTAAAGACACCTGGACAATGGCGAAACGAAGCTTGCGTCACATTGTTCGCAGTCCGGATACGATCATTACTGTGGTTTTGACGCCAATTGCCCTGCTGCTATTGTTTGTCTACGTGTTCGGCGGTGCACTTGGCCAGCAAACAGGCCACATAAAGTACGTTGATTTCATTACGCCGGGAATAATTGTTATAACGGTTATTAGCGGTATTGCTTACGCTG
>JBEKNX010000345.1:0-5117 GCA_049522375.1 Acidimicrobiales bacterium
AGGCCGTGATTGGAGCCGTGCAGGAGGGTGCCGACGGCGCCGTGCCCTGCTTGGCCGTCGCCGACACGATCAAGGAGCGCCAGGACGACGGCCGCCTAGTGACCCTCGACCGTGCTCGCCTGTTCGCCTCCCAGACTCCCCAGGCCTTTGCCGCGCCGGCCCTGATAGCGGCTCACGCCGGCCGCAGGGAGGCGACGGACGATGCCGCCCTGGTCGAGACGATGGGAGGCCAGGTGGTCCACGTCGAGGGTGAGCTGACGAACCTCAAGATCACCACCCACGTCGACTTGGTGCTGGCTGAGGCTCTGATCGCGGCCGGGACGCTGGGGCACCTGGGGCTCCCGATGAAGGGGGCTATGGCGGCACCGTCGTCCCGGCCCGGTGGGGCGCTGTGACCCTGCGCATCGGCCAGGGTTTTGACGTCCACGCCTTCAGCGACGAACCTGGGCGGCCATTGGTGCTCGGTGGGGTGACGCTGCCGGGGCGCGGCCTGAAGGGCCATAGTGATGCCGACGTCGTCTGCCATGCCATCATCGATGCTTTGCTGGGAGCGGCGGGAGCCGGGGACATCGGGGCCATGTTCCCGGACACGAGCCCGGACCTGGCGGGCGCAGACAGCCTCGGGTTGCTGGTGGGCGCTCTGGAGCGGATCTCTCCGCCATGGAGAGCGGTCAACGTCGACTGCACTGTTATCGCCGAGGCCCCTCGCCTGGCCGGTTACCGCGAAACGATGCAGCGCCGCCTGGGCGACGCCCTACGAGCGCCGGTCTCGGTCAAGGCGAAGCGGGCCGAGGCGTTGGGGGCGCTGGGCCGCGGCGAAGGCATCGCCTGCCTGGCGGTCGCTCTTCTCGAAGAAATATGAGGGCCGGTAGCGGCCCGGCCGCTCTCGGAGGGGACCAGGTCGAGGGTCACCACGCCGTCCATGAGCTCCTCGCCAGCGGGCGACGGCGGGTCAGAGCGGTGTGGGTTGCCCAGGGCCAGGCCGAGCACGAGCCTCTGGTCGAGATCGTCTCGCTCGCCCGCCGCCAGCAGGTGCCCGTGCAGCTCAAGTCGGCTGAGGCTCTGGCTTCTGCCGCCCGGACGGGCGCACCACAAGGTGTCGTGGCGTGGGCCCAACCGGTCGGCGCAGTGCCGCTGGCCGAGCTCCTTGATGGCGCGGCGCCCGCTCCGCCGTTCTTGCTCGTGCTGGACGGAGTGACCGACCCCGGCAACTTCGGCTCCTTGCTGCGCAGCGCCGCCTGCGCCGGGGCCACCGGAGTGGTCATCGCCCGCCACCGGTCCGCTCCTCTGACGCCGGCCGCGCTCAAATCTGCCGCCGGCGCCGTCGAAAAAGTGCCCATCGCGGTCGTCGCCGGGATCCCCGCGGCTCTGCAACAGCTGGCCAAGGCCGGGGTGTGGACCATAGGCCTCGACCCCGCTGGCCCCGCCGACCTCTGGCAAACCGCCCTGCTCGACGCGCCCTTGGCCTTGGTCCTGGGATCCGAGGGCGCAGGGCTATCGCGCCTGGTCCGCCAGCGCTGTGACGTGCTGGCGCGCATCCCCCAAAGCGGAGCGCTCGAGTCGCTCAACGTGGCCGCAGCCGGGGCCGTGGCCTGCTTCGAGGTAGCGCGCCAGCGGTCCGCCACTGACGGTGCATAGCCGCCGCGGGGAACACCTCGCCTTGTCGGCGACCGGCCCATTTCAAATGGGTTCTCTGCCTATGCCCACGCAGGTAGTACCTTTGAAACCTCTCCCGTAGACGGCCTGATCGGCCGGGCTTTCCGGGGGTGAGGCGGACCGCGCCATTAGCGGGCGTGCCCCCGGGTTAAAGCGCTCTGCTCAGGGACGAGGCGCGGCGAGGGACCAAATAAGGGCGAAACCGCAGGCAGTGGCGATGATGACCATCGTGTGCCAGACCTCGTGGTAGCCGAACACCTCTGGTGCCGGGTCAGGTCGCTTGGCGGCCAGCACTCCGGCGCCGGCAGTATAGAAGAGCGCCATCGAGGCCATCAGCGCCAGTTGCCGAGCACTGAGGTGTTGGACCGCGGCCGGCAGCGTGACGACGGCCAGCCACCCGAGCACTATGTACGCCGTAGACGTGATGCGATGGCTGGCTTCGAAATGTGTGGCGACGGCCAGCACGGCGGCTGCTGCCCCGAACCAGGCGACGCCGAGCACGACATCGGCCAGCACGCCGGGCACGGCGAGCAAGCAGTAGGGCGTCGTGGACGCGGCGATGAAAACAAAGATCATCTGGTGGTCGAGCTGGCGCATGCGCCGGCGGGCCCGGGGCACCCAGGCGCACAGGTGGTAGCTGGTGCTCACCGCGAACAGCCCGACCAATGCCAGGGCGTACAGGCCCACGCCGTCGCCCGGGCCGTCGCGCCAGACGAGCACGACGGCGGCGGGAAGGGCGACGATAAGCGCCCCCAGGTGGAGCAACCCTCGTCCCCGGGGAGCTTCCTCGGTGCCGGAGAGCCGCAACCGGTGGCCATGCGGCCCCAGAGCCGGGGTGCTTGGTGGCTTCACGGCCCCATGCTCCCCCCAACGCCACAGTCGTGTCCAAAGAGAGCCTGGCGGCGTGACCCAGGTCGGGACCTGGCCAGGAGGCGCCAAACTCGTAGAGGAAGTGCTCAGCCGCCGCCGGTCAAATGTCGAGTGACGAGACCGATGGTGCAGGGTGACGGCGGACGTGTCGGGACCAGGCGGGGCTGGGAGCCGACCCCCAACGGCAGCGCGACGAACACGATGACGGCGGGGACCACGGCGACCGTCCACCGAACGGTGCGGGCCCATCCGGCGCTAAGGGCGTACTCGTGGCGCCACGGTCGGGCCCTTGCCAGGCGAGGTCGGCGCCCGGGCTCGAGAAGGGGCGCGAGCGTGGCGACCAGATCCTCGGGCACCCGCTTCGGCGAACGCAGGCGCCCCCGGCGCTCCAGGCTGGCCACGTCGGCTTGGAAAACCCAGCAGGCGTGGCAGCTGGCCAGGTGCCCCTCCAGGGCGGCGCCCAGCGCGGGGTGCCACTCACGGTCCATGCGCGCCGAGATCGCTTCTTGCGCGTCTTCGCACCTCATGAGCGGGCTCTGTTTTCGCAGTCGACCGGCAGCCGGTCGGCGGGCCCCCGAGGTCACGACGAGGAACCGTACTGGAGGGCGACATGGATGACCTGGCTTTTGGCCCAGCCGTGGAGGTCAGCGCTTAGGGACCAAACCGTGAGCACAGTGCCTTGAGCGACCAGGGCGTCGACCGTCGTCGCGCCAAAGGCGACCGTGGCGGTGCCGGCCGGAGGCCGTGGGAGCTGACGCCAGGCGCCGGAGCCCTCGGAGACCATCAGAGCGTCCTGTCCGGACGACGCTTGGAGCAGGACGAAAAAGCGAGCTCCGTTCGCCGGTCCGAAAGAAACCACCTTCTCCCTGGCAACGAGCGAGAGAGGAGGCGAGGTGCTCCATTGTCTGCTCCCGGCTGACCAGACCACCACGAGGCTGGTGCCCTTCGCTGCGGCAATCCCCAGGAGAGCCAGGCCCCCGCCCTTTGTCGTCCCCAGGGCCATGACCTCGACGCGTCCGTGCGCGACGCTGCGGGGGAGGGCGGGGCCGACCAGACGCCAGGCCCCGCTCGCCTGAGCGAACAAGCCGACAATGCCCGGGCGGGCGCAGCTCCCGCCCACAAGAGCTTGGCCGGAGAGGTAACCGACGGCGGTCAGAGCGCCCAGGCCGCAGGACCGCCCGGCGCCGTTGTGCTCCCCGAGCGCGCCCTGGGTGGTCAAGGTCCGCCAATTTGCCAGGTCGCCTGAGGTCGTGAGGACCCGGGCCCCGTCCCGGGCGCTCACCAATGCGAGCGCTTGGCCGTCACCACCGGCGGCCAACGCCGCCGGGCGGGCCGAAAGCCCTGAGGTGATAAGCCCGTCCGACCATGAACGGGCGGCGTTGTCGGTAGCGATGAGCGGCGTATAGGTGAGATCGGCAGAGGGCCTTACCCCCACGATCAGCCGCCGGTCTCCTGGCGACGCGAGGACGAGCCCACCATTGGTGGCGGTGGCCGTCGCTTCGACCTCGTTAGACCACGAGGCGGCGCCGAGGGGCCGGAAGAGCAGCTGCCAGAAGGTGTTGGCGGGATCGTCGAGATAGCCCATGGGGATAGTGGCCCAGATCCCGTCCGCGGTTTGCACCGACGTGGCCAGGGGGGTCGGAAAGGACGGCGCGATGGCGGCGCCCGCGTCCCGGGCCGAAGCGGTCCCGTCGGAACAGCCGCCAAGGCTTATCGCCAGCAGGCTCATGCCGGCCAGCGCGGCACGGTTATTGAAAATGTGCCTGTCTGTGGTCGTTCCTCTGCTCATGGGCGGACCATCACGCTCTGGCCATCACGTTTTTTCCATCACGTTCCTGATGGTTCCGGCCAACATGTCTGCGAAGGAGGACTCGGTCGCCCCCGTCGCCGGCCCGGGACCGGTGTCGAGGAGGTCGCGGGTGCGCCCGTTGGCGTCAATGACGTACGCGTACTCGCTATGCCCGATCATGGCCCCGCCAGGTAGATAGATGACCGATATCCCGTACGACCTCCAAACGTGGCGCAGTTCGGGGAGCGACCCGGTGAGGAAGAGCCAGTTGCTCAGGTGCTGCAGCCCTTCTTGCTGGTCGAAGGCGACCAGGTAATCGGGGGTGATGAAGCGCGGGTTGGCGTTGACGGCCACCATTTCGACCCGGCGGGCGTCGGCGCCCAGGTACTGGTCCGCGGTGCGGAACTCCGAGGCGATGACCGGGCAATCCGTTGTGCACGTGTCGTCCAGGAAGGTGAGGGCCACCGTCTTGCCTCGAAGGTCAGCCAGCGATACTGGCGCCCCACGCTGGTCGACGAGGTTGAACGCGGGCGCCGCACCGTTGACGGCCTGCGGGGCGCCATCGACGGCTTGGGCGAGGATCAGGTCGGCGTGGGGGTCGGCTGCTGCAGCCGCCATGGGGACGGCGCCGATCAGCATGACCCCGATCGCCCCCGTCGCGGCAATGGAGCGGAACGCATAAGTCGGGTTGGCCACCAGTCGGCCCCACAAATTGCCGCCGGCTACCGGCGCCGTGATCGGGACCACCACCGCGGCGTCTTCGACCGCGGCCGCCCTGGTCATAGCCCAGTAACCGGCCACG
>JBEKNX010000346.1:0-5105 GCA_049522375.1 Acidimicrobiales bacterium
CGGCTGGGTGGCCGTGGTCGTGGGCGGCGTAGTCGTGGTCGTAGCCGGCGGTGCCGTCGTGGTCGTCGTGGCCGTGGTCGTGGTCTTAGCCGGTGGTGCCGTCGTGGTGGGCGGTGCCGTCGTGGTGGGCGGCGGTGGCTGGACCGTAGTGCTGGTCGACGCCGCTCCCGCCGCGCTGGCCGCCGTCGCCACGGTGGTCGTGGTCGTGGTCGTGGCCGGGGTCGTGGTCGCCGTGGTGGTCTCGCTCGGGCCCGCCGTGCCGCCGGCGGCACTGAACAGGGCCGCCACCGAGCCCGCACCCGTCGCCGTAGGGCCCTCGACCGTGCCCGTGGCCACGGCGAAGACGAAGTTGTCGTTGGGGACGGTGTACACCACTCCCGGATCGGGGCCGGCGGCGGCGTCGCCCCCGGCCAGCGCCGCGCCCACGAAGGCTTCGTCGCTCGCCGGCCCGCTCAGAGAGGGGAACGGTTCGTTGGAAAAGCCCACGTCGTCCAAAGACCATGTGGGGCCGGTCCCGGCGTTGAGCTCCTGGAGCCCAAGGTCGACGTTTTGGACGGCGCCCGTCCAGGTCACGTCCAGCTGAGCCGGGCCCGCGGCGGAGACGACGCCGTACCAGACCTGCAGGGTTCGGCCGTCGGCGGCGTCCATGTAGGGCGAAGAGGCCGCAGACCACTGGCTTACGCCGCCCCCGGAAACAGTGGTCACCGAGTTGGGCCAGCCGTCGTTGATGACGGTGAGCACCAGGAGGTCACCGGCGCTCTGGGGGGACACGGACAGCTCGTAGGACGTCGCACCACCGAGGTCACCGGAGAAGATGACGGGGGCGCCGACGGGGGCGATCGAGGGGCTCGCCGGGGCCGCGCTTGGCTCGTCCCCGGCCGGCACGGGCGCGGGCAGCGTGGTCCCCACTTCCGGGGCCACCGCCGGGGCTGCCGGCGGGGCTGCCGCGAGGGCTGCCGCGGGGGCTGCCGCGAGGGCTGCCGCCGTCGCCGCCGCCACCGCCGGGCCGGCTGTGGCGCTGGGGCCACCGGTCGCGCCCCCATGCCGCCGCCACCATCCATGTCCGTCGAAAGGGTGGTCCGAGCCGTACGTCGCCTGGTCCGCCGCCTGCAACGGAGCCGCCACCATGCTCGAGGGCTGGGCCATGGTGGTCGTAGGCGGCGCCGGCGTCGTCGTCGGGGGCGCTACCAGCACGGTCGTGGCCGGCGCGCCCGTGGTGGGTGCCGGTCCGCTCAGGGCGAGCGCGGCTGGTGGGGCCGACGTGGTCGTGGGGTGCGCCGCCGTGGTGGGGGCCGGCGCCGTGGTGCTGGGCCCGGCGATGCCCCCGGCCGCGAGCAACCGGGTGCCGCTCGCCGCCAGCCGCTCGCCCCGCAGATGAGCCGGCGAAAGCGAAGTGGGACTAACACCCGCAGTGGTAGTGGACGTCGAGGTCTTGGCCGGGCTAGCCTCCTGTGCGGCATGTCCACTTCGTGCCTGGTGGGCCGCATAGCTCAAACTGGGCTTGGTCGTAGCAAATGATGCGCTGGCAGTATTCGTAGCATTGAGAAGTTGCCGAACGGCACTATTACTGGTTGACTTCTGGCGCACCGCGCTCTGATTAGGTTTTATTGTCCCGTGGAACTGCCCAGTAGTCGCGCCCACCAGCGTGACGGCGACGCCCGTACCCGCAATAACCATGGTCCAAGCTGGGGTTTTCGGGAAATCTGGCGCCTTCAGGTGCTTGGCGGGCTCATGTGCCTTTAGGTGCTTAGCCGGTTCGTGCGCTTTTAGGTGCTTGGCTTCGTACGCTTTTGGGTACTTCATTTTCGCGAACATAGTGTCGACAGCGCTAACCGTAAAATACCCTTCTTTCTTTGTGGCAGTTTGGACGCGTTCAGCGCGAAAGTCGTTGCGCGTTTATAAGCGGGCGTCCAACCGGGCCCTGACCGTACGCCCCTGGGACCAGACCGACAATAACGAGGGTGCCGAGGGGTGCCACAGCGGCCCGCATGGTGCGCACGCGACCGGCGCGATGTCCTCCGTAAAGGGGCCTGTAGCCCTCAGTACCTGCTGAGCCTGACGAGTCAGCAGACCTTGCAGCGACGCCGACGGGCAGGGACGGTGTTGGTGTCCACCAGGTCCCAGACGTTAATCTTTTTGCCTTCCTCGCACTCTCGGTTGGTGTGGTAAACCGCTGGCTTCTCCTGCCTGGTCGTGTAGTAGTACAGCGCCATGGTGGCCTCCTGTGCCGTCGCAAAGGACTGACGACGTGGTGAGTTTTGTCGTGGGGTAAGAGGTGCCCCGAGACGGGTACGGCCCGCTCGACGCCATCTAGTCCGGTGGCTCTACGGGGGGCGATGTGTTTCGCCGGACCCTTCTAGCGAGGTAACCCCGGCCAGCAGGAACAGGTCGATAAGCGCTGTGGCGGTGTTCCTGACAACGCCTCGAGCGTCTACGGCAGATGCTACTCTTAGTGGACTGCTACTAGCAATTAACTTCTAGAATACGCTTGGTACACTTGCCGGTGATGCCCGAGTGGAGCTTTCTCACCAACCACGCCCGAGCGCTGGTCTGCATCGCCCACGACCCAGGCGTTCGCCTGCGCGACATCGCCGCCGCGCTAGGCATCACCGAGCGCCGCGCCTACGACAACAACACTCGCGAACCAACCCGACGAGCAAGGACCACCTGAGCGGCGGAGGGCCTGGTCATAGCGATGCCAAAGGTGCGAAGGCGGGCCCATTTTTCGTCGCACGCGCCACCGCAAGAGGTGTACGGTGATGAGGGACACGGCCATAGCCCCGACGTGTCAGGCCAGCCCGTGCTGGGCGGGGGCGGTACTTGAGACCCCGGCACGCGGTGTTTGTAGCGCCTGAGGCAGGAGAACGCCATGGTCACCGCCGGGTCTTCTTTTTTCACCCTCTCCGACCGACCTCCCCTGGACCGAGGGGGGCCCGACGCCGCTCCCATCATCGTCTGGCTCTGGGGGGAGCACGACACTTCAACTGATAGAGCGCTGTGCCTAACCTTGGCGCGTGCCATCGCCGTCGACAGCGCCGGGCTCGTCCTCGACCTGAGCGAGGTCGAGTTCATCAGTCCATCGACGCTCGGTATCATCGTGCGGGCCCGCGAGTTCCTTCGCCAGCGCTCGGCGTCGTTGACAGTGCTGGCCCCATCCGCCCCCGCCAGACGCAGCATGGACGCTTGCGGCTTGACCGACCTGCTCGGCCCTAGCCCGGAAATGGCGGCCGACACGACCGGAGAGGCACTCCGCTCCTGGGTGGCAGTGCCAGCAGTCGAGCGGGGCGATGGACGGCCCGCTGCGTCCGCGCCGGTGCCCGAGCGCGTCCCCGCCCACGTCGGCCGGACCGTCGACCTGAGCGCATAGGTCGTTAGGGCCGAGCGCCTGGCGGAGGGCGGACGACGAAGGCGACCGCCTCTGCGTGGTCGGGAGCGGCCTATCCCGCCATAAAACCATGGTCCACGCCGGCCAGCCTCACTCCGGCGGCGGAGGGTGGCGCTGTCACCGTTACCGTTACCATCTCCTACCTAGCCACAGGGAGTACGCCTCCGACTTCGTGGGGACCGGGGCACGGGACCTAGGGGCCCCGGCTGCAAGCACCCCAGTTCTCCCGCACCCAAGGGGACGCTCGCACCCGTGATGGGCACCAAGGGCACCTCGAGGGCGGCAGCCGGCCCCAAGCCACCGGCCTATAGAGGGGTGCCCGCCACCTGCGGGCGACCCTCGCCGCTGACCTGGGGTGGCGCGGACCATGCGCCTTGTTGACAGGGCACGCCCGGCTGCTCGCGCGGCTCCCGAGACGGTAGGCCAAAAACGCCCGCTCGTAATGGGCCGGTTCGGCTTTGGCCACCCTCATCGCCAGCGCGTACCGCTCGCAAGTCGTACGGGACGTAGGTCTGGTGTCACCCCGGGTCCTCGGTGGACGAGTCACCGCCAACAGCACTCGGTGCATTGGCAGCTAGGGCGTCTATGGGGTAGCCGCGGTTCGCCCTCGCCCGGTTCACTGCCCGGATGCGGATGCTCTCCAAGACGATGTCGTGCAGTTGGAGCTGCTGCTCCGAGGGAAGCTGGGCCATGATGTCCCGGACCTCCACGTCCACCCAACTGCGCTTGGCGGGCCACCCGGGCTTGCTCGGCGTCCCAGGCAGCCGCCCGTTCCACCCAGCCGTGCTTGGCCGACCAGTTGGTGATCAGTTTACGGCTCTTGCCCAAGGCAACGGCGACCGCTCGACAGGTGCGGGTTGCCGGTGGCTGGTCGAGGTAGTGGTTGAAGGCGTCGTACGCCTTGGCCGTCTCGTCTGGCTGGCGCTCCCAGGGCTCGACTTCCGATGACTGGCTGAACGCAAACGGCACTAGCGACACCGTCAAGCCGTCCCAGTGTCGCGGTACATGTGTCCCATGTTCGTCCCACAAGCCGGGGCGTCCGCGGTTAGACGGCATGTTACGAAATAAGATCGTAGATCGACGTTGTAACTACGCTCGTGTGAATTTGATCGGTGTGCCGATGTCGTAGTTCCATTCGCCATGGAACTTGTGGCCCCGCACCCCAGCGGCCGCAAGTTGGCCGTCAGTGATCTTTATGCCTTTGGGGTAAACGCCTCGGTCGAGCTCGGCACATACCGACAGGCCCTTGGTAGACGTGGTGGCGGCGATGGGCTCGACTACGACCTCGTGGCTGATGAGGGGACGACCCCGCCAGTTCACCGCGATGGCTGAAAACAGGCGATGCTCGATGCTTATCTGCACCGCCGTGGGGAGAACCATTGCGCCACCAGGGATTTGACGTCGTACCCCTGTAGACGACGTTGGCGCGTGCGCTGTTGTCATGCTTGACCGGCCGTATCGGTGCCTCGTCGCACGCCGAGCTTGCGCGCAAGCGCGTCGCGGAGGCGGCGGTTCTCTTCGCGGAGGGCGTTCAGTTCTGCTTGGAGGGATGCACTCGAAAAACAGCTTGAGGCTCGTAGCATACGCCCGGACCGTGTTAGGCGAGCGTTCCAACGCCACCAGGTGGCAAGGTTGAAGAGATGATGTCGGTGTCCTCTGGCCTTGTTGAGGGTCGTCTATAGATCTATAGTCGCCTCATGGTCCGTTCACGGTTGTTGGT
>JBEKNX010000347.1:0-6771 GCA_049522375.1 Acidimicrobiales bacterium
CTACCTGCTGTCAGACGCCCTTGACCAGGCGTGGTGGGCGGGCAGCCAATCCCGTCCCGGCCAGCTGCGCCTGGTCCCGACCGGGGCCCTGAGCGCAGGTGCCGCGCCACAACCAGACCTTCCCCCAGTCCGAGCCAATGTCCCGTAGTTCCCGTCGTCCCCGCTGAACGCCGTCCTCGCTGAATGGAGCTTTGATGAAAACCGCAATCTCGTCCCGAAAAGTCGTCGCCGCGGGGCTGACCGCCGCCATGGTCACCGGCCTGCTGGCAGCCACCGGCGCGTCCGCGTGGGCAGTCAACCAGAACACGCTCGACCTGCGGGTCCTGCTCATCGGCAACGGCTCCACTGATGTCACCACCGCGGCCTGGGAGTCGGCGCTGACGACCGAGGGGGTCCCCTACACCGAGGTCGACGCCACCGGCACCTCGCCCAGCCAGACGGTGACCCTACCCACCTTGTCCAGTGGGACGACGGGCTACTTCAACGGGGTGGTCGTCGCCGACTCTCCGACCGACTTCGCCACCGGAGCCCTGACCGCCCTCGACACCTACGAGTCGACCTTCGGGATCAGGCAGGTGGACGGCTACATGTACCCCGACCCCAACCTGGGGGTAACGGAAGCGAGCGGCGCCGCTGTGGACGGTACCACGGGCACGTTGACCGCCGCCGGCCTGGCCGCCTTCCCCTCGCTGGCCGGGCCCATCCCCTTTGCCACCGGGACCTACGGCTACGGGGCGACCGTCAATACAGGCGCGCCCTATACGACGCTGCTCACCAACGCTGCCGGCCAGGCCATGGCCGGCGTCTACCAGCACCCCTCTACGGACCCCCAGGCGGGAGTGGCCGAGCTGAGCCTCTACTTCGACTACAACTACGCCCAGCTCCAGTGGCTGCTGCTGGCCCCCGGGCTCATCAACTGGGTGAGCGCGGGCACGCACCTCGGCCTGGACCGCAACTACGTGGAAATGGACATCGACGACACCTTCACGCCCGACAACGCCTGGAGCACCGCCGTCCATGACAACGACTACTCCGACGCCGACTCCCAACGCATGGGCTCCCAAGACGTCATCACGGCGGCGGACTGGTCCAACCCCACCCAGGAAGCCACGCCCAGCGCCCGGCCGGCGGGCGAGCCCGCCACGCCGTTCCGCATGGACCAGCTGTTCAACTGGGGCGGCAGCATCGAGTACCAGGACGGCGAGCTGGACCTGCCCGGCGAGCCCACCTGCACCGGCACCCTCGACGCCGCCGGCACCTGCGGCCCCGACCCGCTGCTGGCCGAGTTCCAGGCCAAAGACCCCGCCACCGGTAAGCCCTATGCCGACGACTTCGGCTGGTTGAGCCACACCTACGACACCCCCTACCTCGACGTCGGCTGTGCCACCCAGGACTACATCGAAGCCGAGCTCAACGAGAACACCACCGACTCGACGGCCGCCCCGGGCGCCACGCCCGGCACCGGCGGCCTAGGCCTGACCGAACAGAGCATTGCCACCGGGGTCACCGACGTCACGGACCCGTACGGGACCTACAACCCCCAGGTCTTCGTGCCCGGCAACCACTCCGGCTTCGCCGACCTGGCCCCGGGCACCCCGGCCACGGTGGACCCGCCCGACCTGGACAAGTCAGTTTCGAGCACCACCGGGGGCACCCTGGCCTCGGGCACCTATGAGTACGCCGTCACCGACCAGTTCAACGGGGCCGACCCGACCAGCACCGACCAGTCCCAGGCCTATGTGACCGACGGCCTGCAGGGCGACCTCGCCCCGGCGGCGGTGACGGGCCCGACCGGGTCGGTGTCGCTGACCTGGCAGGCCATCTGCCACGCCGCCAACTACATCATCTACCGCTCGGCTGCCCCCTACACGAGCTGGACCGAGATCGGCACCTACGCCACGCCCGCGAGCAGGAGCTCACCTTCCCCGACACCGGGGCCACCAGCGGTACGGCCAGCGGGGGCATCACCTATATGGACGTGGCCATGCCTACGGGCTGGACGCCGCCGGTCGTGGAGGACGCCAACGAGCTGCCCTGGGAGCAGAACCCCAACTTCACCCCCGCCCTGCAGACGGTGGGGATCACCACGGTGGGGGCCGACGCCTCCAAGGCCTACCCCAACCCGGCCGATGACCAGTTCGGCATCGGCGCCACCTACTCCGGGGCCACCTACGCCGCCGGCCAGCCCTTCGTCGAAGACGGCACCGGCACCTACTCCTACCAGGTGGCGCCGCGGCACCCCATCAACATCTTCTACAACGTGGCCACCAACGCCCAGGAGCTCGACGAGTACAACACCCTGTACACCTCCGTGGCCCCCGGCTCCCAGTGCCATGACACGGGAACGACCACCTGCTCGTCGACACTGTTCACTTTCCCCGAGGTCATCGACCAGGTCGTCACCGGCATGTTCCAGAACATGCTGTCCAACAACCCCGAAGTTACCTATGTGCACCAGACCAACCTGATGGGCACGCCCCCCTACTCGAGCATCCTGCCCCCGGCCAACTACGTCCCCGCGGCCACGGCCGCGTCCGGCACGGACGGTGACGGCACCCTCTACGAGGTGCTCAACCCGCTGATCTCCGAGTACGACAGCTACTTCAACTCCACCACCCCCTACGTGCAGCTCACCCTGGGCGGCATCGGCAACACTCTGGCCGACCAGACGAACTGGGCGGCAGCCGTCTCCCAGGCCACCCCGACGGTGAGCGCCAGCGAGACCAACGGCGTGGTCACCATCACCAACACCGGCACCGGGGCCGTCAACGTCCCCGTGACCGTGCCGCCCGGCACCACCGTCAGCGGTACCGCCACCCTCCAGTCCTACGGCGGCGAGCTCTCGAACTGGCTGGACCTGGCCGCAGGCGCCAGTGCCACCCTTACCGAGAGCGTGGCCCCGTCGATCACTAGCGCCGCTTCGGCCACCTCAAATGTGGGTGCCGCCTTCAGCTTCACCGTTTACTCCACGGGAGAGCCGGCACCCGCCCTCACCGAATCGGGGGCCCTGCCCAGTGGTGTCACCTTCACCGACAACGGCAACGGCACGGCCACCCTCGCCGGTACCCCCGCGGCCAGCTCGGGCGGCACTTATTCGTTCACCATCGACGCCACGAACGCTGCCGGGTCGGTGCCCCAGACCTTCGTGCTGACCAACACCAGCGCGCCCAGCATCACCAGCCCGGCTACGGCCACGTTCACGACGACTTTCCTCGGCACCTACAACATCACCACCACCGGCTTCCCGGCACCGACCCTTACGGAAACGGCGGGGACCCTGCCTACCGGGCTCACCTTCACCAACAACGGTAACGGCACCGGCACGATCTCTGGCACACCGGCCTCCGGCACGCAGGGGACCTACCCGGTCACGGTCTCGGCCACCAACTCCTCGGGCAGCACGGCCACGCTGGTGCTCAGCATCACCGTCGACCCGGCCACGGCCCCGGTCGTCGGCATCCCTGTAGCCGATTTCGCCCTTAACACAATGGGGTCCGTGGCCGTTACCGCTACCGGCTACCCGACTCCTTCCATAACCGAGACAGGGGCCCTGCCCGCCGGGCTGAGCTTCATCGACAACGGCAACGGCACCGCCTTGCTGTCGGGCACGCCGACTAGCACCGGGACGTCCAACTTGACCATAACGGCGACAAACGGCGTCAACCCGGCCGCTACCGCGACCCTGTCGGTGATAGTCGACCAGGCGCCGGCGTTCACCAGTGCCGACAGCGCGTCGGCCACGGTGGGGGCTCCGTTCACTTTCACTGTTACGAGCGGCGGCTACCCGTCACCGTCAATCGGTGCGAGCGGGCTCCCCACCGGGTTCACTTTGACCGACAACGGCAACGGCACGGCCACCATCTCCGGCACGCCCACGGCTGCTGAGGTCGGTCCGTACGCGGTCGTGCTCAATGGTGTCAGCGTGGCCGGCAGCGCGAGCCAGACCCTGAGCCTCACCGTTGCTGCGGTCCCGGTCGTAATCCCGGTGCCTGTCCCGGTAATCCCGGTGCCTGTCCCGGTAGCCACGCCTGTCGCCAGCCCCACCGTGGACACAGTGCCGCCGACGACGGCTCCAACGACCCCGCCGGTCACATCGGGGCGGCGCGCCCCCGCCTTCACCAGCGCAACTACGGTAACCGCCAGCGTCGCCCACCGGTTTGCCTTCACGGTCAGCGCTACGGGCGAGCCGGTCCCGACGTTGGTCCACTCGGTACTGCCCAAGGGCCTGAGCTGGGCGAGCCACGGGAATGGTCAGGCGACCATCTCCGGCGTACCTCAAGCCAAAGCGGCCGGGACCACGAGGGTGCAGCTCAAAGCGTCGAGTGCCGCCGGGAGCGCCACGCAAGTCCTGGTCATCCGGGTACTGCGCCGGCCCGGCCTTAGCGCCGGCCCTCTCCCGGCGGCCGCCGTCGGCCGTCCCTACCGTTTCACCCTCCACACCTACGGCTACCCAACACCGCGGGTGACCGAGTCCGGGGCGCTACCGGCCGGCCTCAGCTTCGGGAGAAAGGCCAGCGGTGAGATCAAGGTGTCCGGCACCCCGGCGCCCGGTTCAGTCGGCGCTCACCACATCCGCATTACGGTGTCCAACTCCATGGGCAAGGTGACTGTGCAGTACACCATCGCCGTGAAAGAGCCGAGCACTTAGCCATGGCCCGATGGCCGTACGCAGGGGCCGCCTTCCTGGTGGCGGCCTCTTTGGGGGCGGTGTCGCTGGGGGAGGTCTCTCCGGAGGCACCGTCCGCTACGGCGGCGGCCAACTGGTGGCACCCAGGCCAGCTCACCTCGTGGCAGTACGCCATCGGGGAGCCTTTCCCCATCGCGGTGCCGACCAATATCGGCAACGTCGAGGCTTATGACATCGACGAGGGCAACGTGAACGGTGTGAGCGCCAGCGAGGTCGCCGCTTCAGTAGCGGCCATCCACGCCCGGGGCGCCAGGGCCATCTGCTATGTGGACACAGGAGGCTGGGAAAACTACCGTTCTGATGCTTCTGAGTACTCATCGGCCATCCTGGGCAGTCCCGTTCCGGGCTACTCGGACGAGCGCTACGTAGACATCCGCCAGTGGTCCGATGACCCGGGGCCGACGGGGGTGACGCTCGGGCAGGTGCTGGCGGCGCGCTTCCAGTTGTGCAAGGACGAGGGCTTCGACGGCGTCGAGACGGATCTGGACGATACCTACACCGACAGCACGGGCCTTCCGTTGACCATGGCCGACGAGGTCACGTTCATGACCGAGGTCGCCGACGTCATCCACGGGCTCGGCATGGCGTGGTTCTTGAAGAACGGCATCAACGGCGACAGCTTTATTTCCGACATGGAACCGCTAGCCGACGGGACGGTGAACGAGCAGTGCTGGCAGTACGACGAGTGCTCTTCCTTGGGCCCGTTCGTACAGGCGGGCAAGCCAGTCCTCAATGTCGAGTACGCCGCCGAAGCCGAGGCCGCGACCTGTCCGCAGGCCCTGGCCTTCCCGATGGCCACCATGCATACCGACGTCGACCTTGACGGGGCGATCGCCTGGGCGTGCTGGCGGTACGGAGCCGCCGCCAGCACCACGACGGCCCAGACGACGACAAGCGCGCCCAACACCACCACGACGAGCAGGGTGCCGACTATCACCACGCCGGCGGTTGGCCTGCGGCCGCAGGCGCCAAAGTTCGTAAGCTCACCGAGAGCCACCGCCATCGTCGGCCACCGGTTTTCCTTCCAGGTGACAGCGTCGGGCAACCCGCCGCCGGTCCTGGGCCACTCGAAGTTGCCGAGCGGCCTGGGCTGGACCAGCCACGGGCCGGGAAGGGCGACCATATCCGGGGACCCGAGGGCGCCAGCGGCTGGGATGACCAGGGTGTCGCTCAACGCCGTCAACTCCGCGGGCCGCGCCCGCCAGGTCCTCACCATCCTGGCCCGGCGCCGCCCGGGCCTCATAAGCGGCGCGCCACCGGCTGCTACCGTGGGCCGCCGCTACCGTTTTGTCTTCAGCGCCTATGGCTTTCCCGTCCCTTCGTTCAGGGAGCCCGGAACGCTGCCGGCGGGCCTGGTTTTCAGGCAAAAGGGCGATGGCCACGCCACCCTGTCGGGCGTGCCCGCAGAGGGCTCGAAGGGGGCCCACCTCATAAGTATCAGCGTCTCCAATTCTCTGGGCGAGCTGACCGTGCATTACGTGCTCAAAGTCGTCAGCAAGTAGCCGACGTCCACGTCAGAGGACCGTTTGGGTGCCGACGGCTCCGTGAGACGACCTGGTTACAGGCCGCACATTCCCCAGATCTTGAGGACCGGGGCAGGGACCACCCCCGGGCAGGTGCCGGTGTCGACCTCTCCCAGGAGCGTCCAAACCGGTCCCGCTTTCCACGAGAAGGCATAGATGGTGTTTTGGAACTCGGCCAGCTTTTCCTGCCCGGCTGCCGTCGAGGACTCTTCCAGCAACGTGGCTGAAGGCTTGAACGCCACCAGCGCCCAGTAGGTGGCCGACGCGGGCTGCTCGGCGTAGTAAACCTGGCCGGGCTCGGTCCCGGCGACGTCTTTGGGGCTCAGGTTGACGCCGCCGGGGTTGGTGGCGAGCCACGACCGGACCAGGGAGCCCTCCACGCCAGGGGTAACCAGGAGGTTCTTGGCCTTTTGGACCGCCGCCGGGGCGGTGGTGGTCGACGGCACCGTGGTGGTACGACGCGGGACCGTGGAGGAGCTTCGGGGTGGAGCAGAGGACGAGGGATGGCCTGTGCTGTTTGTCGTGTGGGACGCGGTGCTCGGGACAAGGGTGTTAGACGAC
>JBEKNX010000348.1:0-5086 GCA_049522375.1 Acidimicrobiales bacterium
ACGGCGGGTCGCCCGTCACCGGTTACAACGTGTACATGTCGACCGCTCCCGGGTCCCGGGGGACCGAGCTCACGAGCGTGGCCGGCACCAACTACAGCGTCACCGGCCTGTCCAACGGGTCCAAGTACTACTTCCGGGTCACCGCCGTCAACGCCCTGGGAGAGGGGCCGGCGTCGGCCCAAGTCTCGGTCGTACCAGGGGTGACGACGGCGCCACCGCCTCCCTCGATCTCTCCACCGAGCGCCCCGTTCGCCTTGATGGTGGGGGTGGCCAGCGCACAGGTGTCGCTCTCTTGGACAGCGCCCTCGTCCACCGGCGGCTCGCCGGTCAAGTCCTACAACGTGTACATTTCGACGGTCCCCGGGGCGGGGGGACAGAAGATCGCTTCGGTGCCGGTCACCAACTACACCGCTACGGGCCTGACCAACGGGACCAAGTACTACTTCGAGGTGACGGCCGTCAACGTGACCGGTGAAGGGCCCGCCTCCGCCCAGGTCTTGGCCACGCCCGTCGCACCGGCCGGTTACCGCGTGGTCGTGGCCAACGGCGACGTGCTCTCCTTCGGACAGCTGAGCTCGTACGAGGTGCCGCGCCCGGGATCGGCGGTGGTCGGCGTGGCCTCGACGCCAGACGGCTACGGCTACTGGCTGGCTCTGAAAGGGGGCGGGGTGCGCGCCGCCGGCGACGCCCACCTGTACGGCTCGATGGCCAAGGCCCAGCTCAGCCCGCCCCTGGTCGGCATCGCCGCCAGTCCCGACGGCCAGGGCTACTGGCTGGTGGCGGTCGATGGAGGCGTCTTCGGCTTTGGCAACGCCCATTATTACGGTTCTGTCCGGGGTACCCGCCTAAACCGGCCCATCGTGGGCCTCGCCGCCACGGCCGATGGCCGTGGCTACTGGCTCGTGTCTTCCGACGGTGGCATTTTCGCTTTCGGGGACGCCCGCTTTTACGGGTCGCTGGGTAGTGCTCACCTCAATGGGCCCATCGTGGGCCTCGCCGCCACGGCCGATGGCCGTGGCTACTGGCTCGTGTCTTCCGACGGCGGCATTTTCGCTTTCGGGGACGCTCGCTTTTACGGGTCGCTGGGTAGTGCTCACCTCAACGGGCCGATTGTGGGCCTCGCCTCCACCGCTGACGGCCGCGGGTACTGGATGGTCGCCTCCGACGGTGGTGTGTTCGGCTTCGGCAACGCACATTTCTACGGCTCAGCCGCCACCGCAGGTCTGCGAACTGTCGTAGGCATATCCGGGTAGCGAGCGACCGGCCGCCCACCCGGCGCCGGCTGGTGAGCCACGACTGCCGCCGGGACAGGCCATTTAGCTGGTAGCCTGAAAGTCCTTAGGCGTTGCTCCGGACCCCGGTAGCGCATGTGATGCAAGTGTGCCTACCAAGGGTGGTGTTGACGCAATGCCCAGTTTGCTCATTGTTGCCGTAGTCCTTGTCGTCTTGCTCGGCCTTGGCACCCTCGCTTTCAACGGCCTGGTCCGCCGGCGCAACCGCGTCCAGGAGGCGTGGTCGGAGATAGACGTCGAGCTGAAGCGCCGGCACGACCTCATTCCCAACCTGGTCGAGACCGTAAAGGGTTACGCCTCCCACGAAAGAAAGACGTTCGAAGCAGTCACGGCGGCGCGCGCCGGTGCGGTGAGCGCCGGGGCTACCGGCGACCCCGCCCAGGTGGGGGCGGCGGAAAACGTGCTCTCGCAGACGCTTCGCTCGCTTTTCGCCGTATCAGAGAACTATCCCCAACTGCGCGCGGTCGAGACGTTCCTCCAGCTCCAGGAGCAGCTCACTGCCACCGAGGACAAACTCGAATACGCGCGTCGCTTCTACAATACCAGTGGACGGGACTACAACACTGCGTTGCAGAGCTTCCCGCGGAACCTTCTGGCCGGGCCTTTCGGGTTCCACGCCGTCGCCTTCTTCCAGAGCGACGAGGCCGAACGCCAGGTCCCCGAAGTCAACTTCACAGGCCCGCCCATTGGCTCTACGCCCAACGGTTCTGCGGCTCCCTCCGCCCCTCCGGTCTCCGCCGGGTCGGGCCCTCCGACGGCTTGAGCTGAGCGCCGGTGTACGAACAGATAGCGCGGAACAAACGGCGAACTGCGGCCTGCGTCCTGGTGTTCTTCGTAGTGTGGGTGGGGATCGGGGCTTTGGTCGGGTTCCTGTGGGCAGAGGTTTCCCGGGCGCCGTCGGGGCCGAGCCCGGGCGTCGGGGGCGACGTAACGGCGGGCCTGGCCGTGGCCGCCGCCTTCGCCCTGCTCGGCATCGTCTTCTCTTTCACCTCGGGCAAACGCCTGGTCCTGGCCGTGTCCGGTGCCCGCCCCGCTGACCCCGGGCAATATCGACAATTGCACGACCTGGTCGAAGCCCTGGCCCTGGGAGAGGGTTTTCCCAAGCCCGAGGTTTATGTGATCGACGACCTTTCGCCCAACGCCTTCGCCACCGGGATGAGCCCGCGGCACGCCGCCATCACGGTAACCACAGGCCTGTTGTCGATAATGAACCGTGAGGAGCTCGAGGGCGTCGTAGCGCACGAAATGAGCCACATTAAGAACTACGACGTACGCCTGCTGCTCATCGTCAGCACCCTCATCGGCCTGGCCGGCCTGTTGGCCAGCCTGGTGTGGCGTTCTGTGTTCTTCATGCGGGGCCGGGGACGCCAGGCGGGGCAGTTCATGGTGATCGTGTTCGGAGCCGGTGCGCTGTTGGCCGTGGTGGCCTTCATATTCGGTCCCCTGATCCATCTGGCCCTATCACGTCGGCGTGAGTCGCTGGCCGACGTGAGCGGCGTCGAGCTCACCCGCAACCCGGTGGGACTGGTGAGCGCCCTGCAGAAGCTACAGGCCAACGACAAGCCGTTCGTCAAGTTCAACCACGCCACGGCGGCGATGTGCATTGACGACCCGCTCCAGCACCACGAAGGCCGGTTCCATCGGCTTTTCGATACTCACCCCCCGATCGCCGAGAGGATCGCAGTCCTGCAACGGCTCTCCTTCGCGCGAGCGGCGTGACATCCCAGACGAAGTTGGCTCTCTGAGCCGCTAAAAAAAAACCAGTTATCAAGGAGGAGCACGGTGAAGGCATCGGTAGGAGACCGCATCGAGATCCGGGGGACGCACCTCGGCGAGGCGCGCCGTAAAGGCGAAGTCATCGAGGTTAGACGAGCTGACGGGGCACCCCCCTACGTGGTGCGCTGGCCCGATGGGCACGAGGGGCTTTTCTTTCCCGGGCCTGACGCGGTCGTAGTGCACTCGTAAGCCGGGCCGTCAAGATCGGCAGTCTGAGCCCCCCGGTGGGCCCGACAACGATGCGGCCGGCCAGCCCTATTTCCCGGTAGCCGTGAGATCAGGGCCCGCCGCGTCCGACGCCGCGGCGCGTCGGCGCCTGACCATGGTCTGGGCCGCCTCGGAGTCCCGTATGGAGAGGGAGCCGACGGTGGCGCACAGACTGAAGGCGGCGGAGACGAGGAAGGCCACCCGGTAGGCGAGGAAGTGGGGGACAAGGTGGCCACCGACGACGCGGGTGGGCCCGACAACCACGATGGCGGTGGTGAGCAGGGCCACGCCCACGGCTCCCCCAAGCTGGCGGACGGCGTTGAACAGGGTCGAGGCCCGCCCGGTGGCCTCGGGCGAGATGGTGGCGAAAGATGCGGCCTGGGTGGGGACGAAGACCTGGCCCATGCCAAGCCCCAGGGCGAACATCAACAGCCGGGCCCACCAAAGGCTGGCCGAGGCACCCAGTAGGGAGATCAAGGCCGTGACGATGGAAACGGTGACCAGGCCGATGGTGATGTGGCGCCGGGGGCCCAGACGGGGATAGAGGTAGCGGGTCGCCAGTTGGGCGCCGGCCATGACACCGATCGCCTCGGGGAAGGTGCTCAGGCCCGAAGCGAGGGCCGTCAGGCCCCGCCCGTCCTGGTAGTACAGCGATATGCCGAACAGAGTGCCGAAGAAGGAGACCGACACCAAAGCCATCACCACGTTGCCGGAACGGAACAACCGGTTCCCCAGCAGGCGCAGGGCGACGATGGGCTCGCTGGTGCGCATCTCGACGGCCACCGTCGCCCCAAGCAGGAGGACGCCGGCCACGATCGTGGCCACCACGTAGCGGGAGCCCCATCCGAGGCCCGGGCCTTCGGAGACGCCGTACATGAGCGAGCCCAGGCCGGTGCCCGAAAGCAGGAACCCGGGCAGGTCGAACGGGCCCGGCCTCTTTTGGGGCTGGTGTCCGAGGAACACGGCCCCAAAGGCGATGGCCACCACGCCTATGGGCACGTTCACGTAGAAGACCCAGCGCCAGGACAGGTCGGTGACCAGCAGGCCGCCCACCACAGGGCCGAGGGCGGGTGCGAAGGTGGTGGGGACGGTCAGGATGGCGGAGGCCCGGACGCGTTCGCGGGGCGGGAAGGCCCGGAACAGCATGGCCAGCCCCACGGGGGCCAACATGCCCCCGCCCACGCCCTGGAGGACCCGGAAGCCCACCAGCTCGGCCAGGCTCGTTGCCGTCCCGCACAGGGCCGACGCCGCCGTGAACACGGCGATGGCCCCGAGCAGGATCCTCTTGGCCCCGAAGCGGTCCCCCAGCCATCCCGAAGCAGGGATGAACACGGCCAGGCTGACCAGGAAGGCGATGGAAATGGTGCCCACCGCGGTCGGTGTCACGCGGAAGTCCCGGCCGATGGTGGGCAGGGCGACGTTGACAATGGTGGCGTCCATGATCGACATGAACATGGCGGCCACGAAGACGACGCTCACGGCCACCTTCGGGTTCATGCGTGGCGACAAAGTGCTCGGCTCCTCCCCGGCGGGCCGGGTCATCTTTTGCCTCCAGTACACCTAGCATGAAACGTGGGGAGAGGCGGACGTGCCCTCCGAGGAGGCAGACACGATGACGACTGAGACCGCCGTCCTGGCTGGCGGGTGCTTTTGGGGAGCACAGGAGTTGTTGCGCAAGCGCCCCGGGGTGATCTCGTCCCGGGTCGGTTACTCCGGGGGGGCCACGCCCAACGCCACCTACCACAACCATGGCGACCACGCCGAGGCGGTCGAGATCGTCTTCGACCCCGATGTGATCTCGTTCCGTGACC
>JBEKNX010000349.1:0-5061 GCA_049522375.1 Acidimicrobiales bacterium
CACCCGCGCCGGACAGGGCGCGAGCAAGCCCAACCACCATATATAAACCCAACAAAAATAAGGAGATGCAAGTGGCAAGACAGCTGAGGAGCGGGGCACGTGCCCCGCTACTTGTCATCGGGTCCATAATTGCTGCGGCCGCCGTCGCCATGGCCGTCAGCGTGACCTTCGGCCTGTACAGCAGCAAGCCTGCGGCGGAGAACAACTCGTTCACGGCGGGCGACCTCACGCTGACTAACAACGTGACCGGTGCGTGCACGGTCACCGGCATGGCGCCGGGCGACTCCCCGACGGCGTGCACCTTGGCCCTCACCTACTCGGGGAGCCTCTCCGCCTACCTGGCCGTCGACACTCTAATCGAGACCCAGGCCGGCAGCGGGGGCACGGACCTGTACAACCCGGGAGGCAGCAACGGCCTGACGGTTTCGATCGTCGACAACCAGACGACGTCGGTGACCTACACCGTCCCCAACACGTCGACCACGTGCCCGGGCGGGGCCCCCACGGGCTCCACCTGTTACGAGCTTGACAACGAGCTGCTGGGCACGGCGGCGTACACCAACGGCGCCACGGACACCATCAGCACGTCCGTCACCCTGCCCGCTGCGGCCGGCAACATCTACCAGGCCGGCGCCGCCCAGGTGGTCCTGACCGCGCATGCCGTGCAGTCGAAGAACAACACGATGTCATGCACGGCGACGGCAACCAAAGGCGCTCCCTGCACACCGAGCGGCACCTTCGCCTGGAGCTAACCAGGCCGCCCGCAGGGGCCCGAAATGGACGCCTCCCTATCCTCCGGCCGGCCGGTGGCCAATTCGCCACCGGCATCGTGCCGCCTCCGTCATCGTCGCCGGCCGCCGGCACCAGCGGCGGCTACGGCCCCTCGCCCACCACTTCTGCCCCGGCGGTGGGTGCTGATGATCGCCACCTTGACCTTCACGCTCACTTGGGCTGACGTTCTGACCAGGGCAGTCACCTTTCTGGTCCAGCGAGCGCCGGCACCGGCCCCCACCAGCTGGACCACAGTCAACGGCGCCGGCTCGGGCCAGCCGAGCAGCGCCCCTTGCGCCGGTTCTGTGCCGGGCACCGTCAGCTGCACCTACATCCCGCGGGCCAACCTTCGTCCCTTGCCGCCGCCGACGGTAACGGCCTTGGCGGCGGCGAGGGGTCATTTGTCAGCAAACCCAAGCCTATTGGCAGCACTTACCAATCCCCCCGACACGCAAGAACCGAAGTGACGATGGACAGCAAGAGATTTCGCAAGGAGGAGCACATGAAGGGCCAGGCACAACCTGCCCGCGCGCGTCTCTTCGCGGGGCAGCTTGCCCTCGTCCCCCTCGGCCCGTTGGCCGGTGCCGGGAGCAAGAAACCCAGCCACGTCGCGCCCAGGGCGAGCGGGAGGACAGTGCCGACGACCAGTGGGCCCCGGCACCAGGCAAGAGCCAGCGCAAACGGGTCGGTGAGACGCCGGGCCATCCGTGTGGCCGGAATCAGCGGGGCCCTGGTCAGCGTCTTCTTCTTGGAACCTGGCCTCACCTTCGGCCTGTTCAGCGGCACTACGGCGAGTGCAGGCAACACTTTCAGCGCGGGCACGGTGACGCTGTCCAACAGCGCCATAGCCAACTGCCCGGTGAACGACCTCGTCCCCAACGGGACGCCCACTAGCTGCTCCTTCAACGCCACCTACTCGGGGTCGGCGGCCGCCTACCTCGCTCTGGACATCCTCGTCGAGACCGGGGCGGGCAGTGGCGGGACGCCGCTCTACAACCCCGTCAGTGACCCCACGAACGACCTGCAGGTCTCCATCACATCCACCAGTCCCACTGTCACCTACGCGGTGCCCACCACCCCCACCACCTGCCCCAGCGGCTCCGCCTCGGGCTCGGTGTGCTACGCGCTGCCCGATGAGCTGGTCGGTACCCTTCCGGGCGCCAGCACCGTCGGTTTCAGCGTGTCGCTGAGCATCCCGACCTCTTCGCCCACCGGCTACCAGGGCGGGACGGCCCAGGTCGTCCTGACCACCCACGCTGCCCAGGCGGCCAACAACGGCAGCACCAACGCCTGCACCGCCGGGCACGAGTGCGACACCACCTCGCCGGGGGCCGGAGCCCCGAAGTGGAGCTGAGATGACCCGACCTCGACACCGGCACCGGCCCCACGGCTCTTTGTCGCGTAGCACGGTCGTAGCGACGACCGCCGTCGTCGCCCTGGCCGTGCTCCTGGTGCCTGGGGTGGCACTGGGACTTTTCTCCAACGCCCCGGCGGCCCAGACCGCGGGCGTGGCCGCAGCCTCCATCGGGGTGCCGACCAACTTCACAGCTACGGCTTCTGGGACCTCGGCAACCCTGTCCTGGACGCCTCCCGCCAACCTCAAGGGTTACACCCTCAGCCAGTCCACTGGCTCTTTGGCGGGCTCCTGCGCCACGCTCACATCGACATCCACGCAGTGCACTGCCACCGGGCTGACCGCAGGAACGGCGTACTCCTGGGCCCTCCAAGCGGTTTACAACCAGTGGAAGGGCACGTCGGTGACGGCGAACTCGCCGACGGTCATGGTCGCCTACCCGGCCAACAACACCACCTACGGGGCCGACTGGAGCGGTGCGATCACCGGTACCGCATCGTCGAACTCGGGAGCGGGGACAAGTATCCTCAGCGTCGCTGTAGCCGTGGAGGACACCACCACCGGCCTATGGTGGGACGGCTCTAGCTCCAGCTTCGACCTGTCCAGCCAAACCTTTGCGGCTGCCACTTACGCCGGTGGCTCGTGGTCCTATGGCCTCGCCGCCGCCAAGTTGACATCCGGCCACAATTACGCCGTCGTCGCTCAAGCAACGGACTCGGTGGGCAACACCGGGACCAGCTCCACGGTGAACTACACCTACAACACCACCGCCCCCGCCGTCTCGTCCATCAACCGGGCGTCGGGGTCCACTAACCCGACCAACACGGGCCCGTTGACCTGGACGGTCACCTTCAGCGAGCCCGTGAACAACGTCACTTCTTCCAACTTCGGGTTGACCACGACCGGCACCGGTGGGACGGCGCCCTCGATCAGCTCGGTGAGTGCCTCAGGTGGCGCACCGTCAGCGACCTGGACGGTCAGTGCCAGCACCAGCGGCACCACGGGGACGAACGGGGCCACCATCGGGCTCAACCTCACCAGCAAAACCGGCGTGACCGACGCCGCCGGGAACCAGCTCGGCACGACCAGCTTTACCGGCCAGACCTTCACTTACGACAGCGTGGCTCCGACCGTGAGCACCGTCATCGGCCAATCCTCGGGCGCGACGGTAAACGGGTTCATAAAGCAGAACACCGGCTACTACGTCTACGCCAACGTCGCCGACAACTCAGGCACAGGGGTACAAGGCGTCACTGCCAACGTGGCCAACGTCACGTCCGGGCAGACGGCGGTAAGCCTGGTGGCGGGCAGCTACACCGCTCCCGGAGGCGGCTCCTACAACTACCGGAGCGCCCTGCTCACCTCCAACGCCACCCAGGCCAATGGGTTGGTCAACTACACCGTGAACGCCACCGACAACGTGGGCAACGCCTCGGCCTACTCAAACAACGGCTCGGTCACCTTTGACTCCACGGCGCCGGTAAACAACCTGTCGCTCAGCGGCCAGACCGGCGGCGGGTCCGACCTGTCGGGGACCACCGTCTACTACCAAGGTTCGACAGCCGGGTCGTTCACCATCACCAACGCTCTGACCGGTTCCGGCTCGGGCCCGGCCTCCAGTTCCTTCCCGGCGCTTGGCGGTACCACGACCGGTTGGACGCACACCGCCAGCACCGTGGGCACCCCAACTGGTGGGCCTTACGTGTCGACGACTTTCAGCTGGACGGCCAGCACTACCGTCTCGCCCACCGAGGTGGTCACGGGCACGGACAACGTCGGCAACACGGTCACGACCACCCTCACGTTCACTAACGACTCCGTGGCCCCAAGCGGTGGCTCGGTGACCTACGCCAACGGCTACAACACCACCGGGTCGGTATCGGTCGCCTTCACCAATGGGACCGACTCAGGGTCCGGTGTCAACGCCAGCGCCACCCAGCTGCTGCGGGCCCCGGCCAGCTTGTCCGGTGGGACCTGCGGCACCTTCGGGTCGTTCACCGACATCGGCTCTGCTGGCCCGACGTCGCCCTACACTGACAGCACCGTTGCCTCCGGCAACTGCTACCAGTACAAGTACCTGGTGCCCGACAACGTGGGCAACACCGCCACCTACACCTCGTCCAACGTCGTCAAGGTCGACACCGGGGCGCCCACCCTGTCGGTGGCCTCGTCCGGGGCGAACGTCTACGCCGGCGGCACCACCGTCTACTACCGGGCCACGGGCACCCCGTCCGGGAGCTTCACCGTCACCCTCACCGATGGCCCCTCGGGCATAGGTTCCGAGACCTTCGCGACCATCACCGGCTGGACCAAGGGCTCCGTCACCACCACCTCGACCACGGCGGCGGTCACCTACACCATCACCAGCTTGGCCACCGGCGGCAGCGAGACGGTGTCGGCCACCAACGGGGCCGGGACCGCCGCCAGTGGCCTCGGCTTTACCCTCACCGCTGACACCACGGCGCCGAGCGGTGGCTCGGTCACCTACACCAACGGCTACAACACCACCGGGTCGGTACCGGTCAGCTTCACCAACGGGACCGACGCCGGGTCCGGTGTCAATACCGCGACCACTCAGCTACTGCGCGCCTCGGCCACCCTGTCGGGCGGGACCTGTGGCACCTTCGGCTCTTTCACCAATATCGGCTCTGCCAGCCCGACCTCGCCTTATACGGACACGACCATCACCTCGGGCAACTGCTACCAGTACGAGTACCAGGTCTCCGACAAGGTGAGCAACACCGCCACCTATACCTCGGTCAACGTCGTTGAGGTCGATACCACCGCCCCTGTCCTCACGATCACATCGAGCGGAACGAACGTTTATTACCCCGGCTCGGGAACCACGGTCTACTTCAAGAGCGGTGGGTCTGGCTCGTTCACGATCACGGGGAGCGACGCAGAAAGCGGGATCAGCTCGACGAACTTCCCCAATG
>JBEKNX010000350.1:0-5263 GCA_049522375.1 Acidimicrobiales bacterium
CATCCAGGGCCGGGCCACGTGCGCCCGCCGCCCGGCCAGCACCAGTTCCGCCTTTATCACGCCCTGGCACCCCGCTTCCACGGCGCTGTTGGTGGGCTCGCAGACGACGGCGGCCTCCCCTTCCAGCAGCTCGGGCGCCTGGCGGGCCAGCTCGAGCAGGCCGCTGTGGGCACGGGCGACCTCCTCGGCCACGTAGAACACGTAGGTGACGTCGTACGCCGGGCCCGGCGGGGTCGCCGCCAGGTCCAGCATCACGGCTAGGCCGCCCTTCATGTCCGCCGAGCCCAGGCCCCAGAGGGTGCCCCCCTCGGTCCGGGGCCGCTCGTTGCCCTTGGGCGGGACGGTATCGAGATGGCCGGCGAGGACGACGCGGGTGGGCCGGCGCAGGCGGGTGCGGGCCACCACGTTGTCGCCCACCCGGACGCTCGGCCGTGGCCGCCAGCAGATCGGTCACACGCTGACGCCGTGCTCGCGCAGCATCTCTTCCAATTGCGCCGTCGAATGGCGCTCGCCCTCCTCCAGCCAGCGGACCACCAGGATGCAGGGCAGGCCGAACGTACCGCCGGCGAAGGTCCGGGGCCGGGTGGCGCCGACGCCCACGCACCACGGCGGGACGACGCCCCGGGAGAGCTCCTCCCCGGTAGCGGCGTCGATCACCGGGATGCCCGGGTTGAGGATGCAGCCCTCGCTCAACACGGCGCCCGCCCCCACCCGCGCCCCCTGTGTGATCATGCAGCGGCTGCCGATGAGGGCATGGTCGCCGATCATGACCGGGGCGGCCTGGGGCGGTTCCAAGACACCTCCGATACCCACTCCCCCGGACAGGTGCACGCCCTCGCCCACCTGGGCACAACTGCCCACCGTCACCCACGTGTCGACCATGGTCCCGGCGCCGACCGAGGCGCCGATGTTGACATAACTCGGCATGAGGACGGCGCCTCTGCCGATGAAGCTCCCCCAACGGGCCGACGCGCCGGGTACGACCCGGACGCCGGCCTCTTTGAACCCACGCTTCAGGGGCAGGCGGTCGGCGTACTCGAACGGGCCTAGTTCGGTGACCTCTATGGCAGAGACCTTGAACCACAGCAGCACCGCCATTTTCAGCCACTCGTTGACCACCACTTCCCCGTCGGGGCCGAGCTCGGCCACCCGGGCCTGGCCCGAGTCCAGCAAGCCCACCGCCGCCCGCACGACGTCAGCCTCGGCCGCCGAGGCCGGGCTCAGCGACTCACGCCGTTGCCAGAGGGCTTCTATTTCGCTTTGCAGTTCCACCACAACTGCCGAATGCTAGTCCGGCCCGGGAGGGGCCCGTCCCATCGGGAAGGACCAGTCCCATAAGGCCACAAGGCCGCCGAGCCTAAGCAGGGGCGCAGGCGTCAGGCGCCACGCCGGGGCAGTAGGTGCAGCGTCAGCCGCCGAGCCGGGCGGCGACAAGCTCGAGGCGCTCCATAGGGGCCACGGCCGCCACCCTCACGTACCCGGCCCCGGCCGTCCCGTAGAACTCGCCCGGGGACACGATGACCCCGCCCTCCGCCGCCAGGCGGGACGTCAAAGCCCAGGCGTCGCCACCGGGGGCGGGTGCCCACACGTATATGCCGCCCTCGGGCATGGGCGCGCCCACGCCGGCTAGGGCCAGGATCTGCCTCAGCCGGGCCAGGCGCTCCCGGTACCTCTCCCGCTGCGCGTCGGCGTGCGCCTGGTCGGCTAGAGCGGCGGCACCGGCCCGCTGTACCGCGCCGGGGACCATGAAACCGGCGTGCTGGCGGACCTCACGCAGGAACTTCACCACCCCGGGGTCGCCGGCGTACCACCCGAAGCGCAGGCCGGCCAGGTTGCTCCGCTTGGAAAGGGAATGGACGGCCAGCACCCCCTCGAGCCCGTCGGCGCCAGCGCCGTGCCCGAGGACGGTGCGGGGCGGCCCGTTCCAGGTGAGCTCGGCGTAGCATTCGTCGCTGGCCACCAGGGCCCCTCTCTGGCGCCCCCAGGCCGCCGCCGCGGCCAGGTCGTCCAGCGCTCCGGCCGGGTTGGCGGGACTGTTCACCCACAGCACCAGCGCTCGTTCCGCATCGGCGTCGCTCACTGCGTCCGGCGTCAGGCGCAGGCGGAAATGCTCGTCGACCGGCACGGGCACCGCCCTCAGGCCCCCGAGGAGGGCCCCCATCTCATAGGTCGGGTACGACAGCGCCGGGTAGAGGACCGTGTCCCGGGAGGGGTCGCGCAGGTGCAGCCAGGAGGGAAGACCGGCCACCAGCTCCTTGGTCCCGATGCACAGGGCAAGCCCGCCCGGGTCGACGCTCACGCCCAGACGCCGGCTCATCCACTCCGCCGCCGCCGTACGGGCCACGAGCGAGCCGGCTGAAGACGGGTAGCCGCGCGTCGCCCCACCTTCATCGGCGCTGGCCAGTGCGGCCAGCACGGCCGGGCTCGGCGGGTCGCACGGGCTCCCTACCGAGAGGTCGACCATCCCGCCCTCCAGGGCGGCGGCCGCGTCACGCAGCGAGTTGAGGCGTTCGTAGGGGTACGGCGGGGGGCGGAAACCGACCGGCACCTCGGCTGTCAGGCCACCGGGGCCGCCCAGGCTCACGGGCCGTCCTCAGGGCCCTCGGCGCTGGGGCCCTCGGCGCTGGGGCCCTCGGCGCTGGGGCCGTTCGCCGGCTCCCGGGCCAGGAATGGGAGGAACTGGCCCAGGGCGGCCTGGGGCAGCCGGGCCTGGACCGTCATCGCGTCGTCGCCCTCGGCCGTCGCCAGTACCTCGCCTTCCCGGTGCAGGGCGGCCAAAATGTCCCCGCGACTGTAGGGGACGCACAGTTCGACCACCTGGCTGGTGCGGCGTAGATGGCTGGCCATCGCCTCCAGGAGGTCATCGAGGCCCTGGCCGGTGGCGGCGGAGAGCACCACCGCTCCCGGGTGGCGAGCGGCCAGCTTCTCGGCTTCGTCGGGCGCGGCATCGGCCTTGTTGAACACCAGCAGCTCAGGGATGTCGCCGGCGCCTATCTCGCCCAGCACCAGGCGCACGGCGTCCATCTGGTCCACGGGCCCGGGCGCCGAACTGTCGACCAAGTGCACGAGGAGGTCCGCTTCGTTGACCACCTCGAGGGTGCTGCGGAAGGCCTCGACCAGCTGGTGAGGCAACTTGCGCACGAAGCCTACGGTGTCGGACACGAGCACGGGCTCGCCGCCGGGCAGGGCGAAACGACGGGTGCGGGGGTCCAGGGTGGCGAAGAGCCTTTCGTCGGCCACGACGTCAGCCCCCGTCAGCAGGTTGAGCAGCGTCGACTTGCCGGCGTTGGTGTAGCCGACCAGGGACACCGACGCCAGACGGCTGCGGCGACGGCCCTGGCGCTGGAGGCGGCGCCGGCGGGCCAGCTGGGCCAGCTCCGACTCCAACTTGTGCGCACGGCTCACCAGGCGGCGGCGGTCCACCTCGAGCTGCGTCTCGCCCGGGCCCCGGGTACCGATGCGACCGGCCTGCTGGGACAGGGCCACGCCACGCCCGCGCAAACGTGGCAGGCGGTACTGCAGCTGCGCCAGTTCGACCTGGGCTTTGCCTTCCTGGGTCCGGGCGTTCTGGGCGAAGATGTCCAGGATGACGGCGGTGCGGTCGATGGCCGTCCGGCCCAGGATCTTTTCCAGGTTGCGCGACTGCGCCGGCGAGAGCTCGTCGTCGAAGACCACGGTGTCCGCGTCCAGCGACTCGGAGACCATGCGCACGTCTTCGGCTTTGCCCTTCCCTATGTAGGTGGCCGGGTCCGGACGGTCCCGGCGCTGGTGGACGCGGGCCACGACGTCCGCCCCGGCCGTAGACACGAGTAGCGCCAGTTCGTCGAGGTGGCGCTCGGTCTCGGCTTCGGGCGGGGCACCTGACCATCCGTGCTCCCCGCCGGGGAGCGTGACCCCGACGAGGACGATCTTCTCCCTAAAGGTCCTCTCTATGAGGCTCATCGCCGCCGCCCGTCCCCCTCCCGCCCGACCGACAGCTCCCACGAGCACCGACCCACCCGGCGGCTGGGGCCGCTCAGCAGGGCGACCCCGTCCGGGCACAGTTCGACCTCGGCCGCGCCCCCGGGCTGGTTGACCGTCACCTTGGTCCCCACCCTGCCCCAGTGGTGCAGGGCGGTGGCGGCGGCCACCGAGCCCGTGCCACAGGCCAGGGTCTCGCCCACGCCGCGCTCCCATACCCGCATCGTCAGCTCGTCCCGGCCCGGGCCGAGGGCCACGAACTCCACGTTGATCCCGCCCGTGCCCGCCCCGGCCTCCTGGCTCAGAGCGGGGCCGAGGGCGGCCACGTCCACCGTCTCCGGGTTGGGGCCGAGCACCACCAGGTGAGGGTTGCCCACGTCGACCAGGAGCTGGCCATGCCCTACGTTGCAGCGTTCCCGGGGCCTACTGACGGTGGGCGTGCCCATCTCGGTGCTGGCCCACATCCAGCCGTCCTCCAACGCCCGGACGTGCACCCTGCGCCGCCCCGCCGGAGTGAGCACGCTGAGGCTGTCGCCCGGCCCGGCCCGCAGGGCACCGGCGTCGATGACGGCGTGCACCAGGCAGCGCAAGCCGTTGCCGCTCATCTCCGCCTCGCTGCCGTCGGCGTTGCGCAGTTCGAACGTCAGCTCGTCCTCCGAGCCGGCGGGGGGCGGGCCGGCCCGCACGAGCCCGTCGGCCCCGAAGCCCAGGTGGCGTTGGCACACGGCCTGCGCCAATTCGGCGCTGATCGGCCACGATCCCTCCATGTCGACCAGGACGAGGAAATCGTTGCCCAGCCCCTCGTACTTGGCCAGGGCCATGGTCGCCGGGCCCTGCCCCCCAGGACGCGTGGCCGCCGGGCGCGCCGACGCCGGCCGCGCCGGCACAGCAGGCGCGGGCACGGGGCGCTCGTCGGGAACGTGGGTGATAGCCGGCCCGGTCATGCTTTCCAGTCTCCCAGTAGCGCCGGCAGTACCGCCAGGGGGTTTTCGGGCGCCCCGAACCACCGCACCCGGGGGTCCCTTCTCCACCACATCCGCTGCCGGCGCGAGAACTGGCGGGTCCGGCGGGCCGCTCCCGCCACCGCGTCCGCCAACGTGGTCTCGGCCTCCAGGTGCGCGAGCAGCTCCCGGTAGCCGAGGGCCTGGCGGGCGGTGCGGGAAAGACCGCCGGGGCGCTGGGCCAAGGACCGCACTTCCTCCAGGAAGCCGGCCTCCACCATGGCCGCCAGACGGCCGTCGATGCGCCGGGCCAGGACGTCGCGGGGCAGCCACACCCCGGCCAGGTGCCATCGCGTCGGGGG
>JBEKNX010000351.1:0-5507 GCA_049522375.1 Acidimicrobiales bacterium
CGGTGAAAGTACCCGCCCTGGCTGAGGTCGGCATAGCCGCCGCCGCCTTTGCCAACGCCCGTGACGGCTTGGCGGTCGGCGCTTCGCAGTGCGGCTCGGCCGAGGTGCTCGCCACTACGGACGGGGGCACGTCGTGGCACCTGGTCGGCCAGGCCGGCGTACTGCCTCTGTCCTTTGCTTTCGACGAGCCGGTCGCCGTCGCCGCCGGGTGCCCGGGCAACGAAGTCTCGGTCAGCTACGACCAAGGGCGTACCTGGTCCGACATGCCGATCGGGACTGAGCTTTCGACCTCGGTCGTATCGGTTTCCGCGGCGGGCAGCTCGCTCGCCGTCCTGTGCTACGCCGTACCCAGTGGGCACGAGTACGAGCTTTTCAGCGCCGACGCGGGCCGGCACTGGGCGAAGTTGACGTTCCGCGGCCCGGGCACCCAATCGTTGCCCGGCACCCTGGTCCTCACCGGGCCCCGGTCCGTGTGGGCCGACGGCCCGCCCGGGGCGCTATGGCACTCGACCAACGGCGGCCGCAGCTGGTCCGTCGCCCGCCTCCTCCTGCCCTTGGTGCCCTGAACCTTCATCACCGGCGCTGAGGGGGACGGGGCGACGTACCGATAGGGCCGGAGTGGCCCCGGACGCGGAAGCACGAGCCGGGCGGTGGTGGGGTCAGCTGTTGAAGACCGGTCGCCACTGTCGGCCGCCATCGCTCGTATATAGGAACTGGAAGCCTGGCTTGCCGAGCTCGTTCGCGCTGAGGGCGAAACCGTGGTCCTCGTCGCTGAACGCGAACCGGGGCGTAGTGCCCTCGCCCTGGAAAAGCCGGCCGACGGTGGTGAAACTGGCTCCCCCGTCGGTGGTCCGTTGGAGCAGGTAGGCAGGCCCAGGCCCGATGCCGGTGTAGCGGTAGGCGACAGTCGCGCTCAACGGGTCAAAGGCATTGCCCCCGGTACCGCTGGTCTCCCACCAATGGGTGAAGCGGGCCCCGCCGTCGGTGCTGCGGGACCACGAGACCATCATGCCGGTGGGGCATTCGGCCCATACGATGTCCGCGTCCTCGGGGTCAAGCGAGCACCCGACCACGCCGAGCAGCTGCGGCGCGGGCCGTTCAGAAAAAGGTGGCCGGCCGTCATGTGACTTGGCCAGTACGGGCTTGAAATGGGGCTCGAAGCTGAGCCACACCTCTGAGCCGCGGGCGGCCAAGTCGATGTTGCCCTGGACCAGGCCGACGGCACCGGGGATGGGCACGCTTGACCAATGGGGGGACGTCACGGCCGAGCGGCCCAGGCGGTACCGGCAGTCCTCCAACGTCGCACAGCTGCCTAACAGCCGGTAAAAAGCACCGCCTGACGCCACGACCGACACCAGCGTCCCGCTCCGGCCGGTAGGGAGGCGGTGCCAGGCCAGGCCGCCGTCGGTGGTGTACCACGAGCGTGCACCCTCGCCGCTAGTCAGGGCATAACCGTCGTCGACATTGGCAAATACCAGGTGAGCGCCCTCCACCAACCCCGGACCGGAGGCGCTTTCGCCCGGGGGGACGGCGAGGGGCGTCAGGCCGTGGCCGCCGGCGCTGACCCGCCACAGCTGCACGCAGGACCGGGCGGCGCACGGGGCGGTGCCCAGGACGAGGACGTCTGAGGTGGCGGGGATGCTTACCAGCTCGCCCGGTACGAAGCCGGCCGATGGCTCGCCGCTGGCACCCTCCGGGGGGACAAGCGCCAGGGCGGCAGCGCACAGAAATACCGCTCCCGGCCCTCGGAGGATGTTGGTCGCCAGTCGCGCCAAGGTCATACGAGGCCAACGTCGCCCGGCCGTGGCCGGTTCCCGGCCAGGCACGCTCCGGTGGAGCTGGCCGGCGTGTGGCCCAGTAGTAGAAAGGCGCGGTGCGGAGTTTCCGGGTGCTGTTCGCAAAAGTCGTGCTCGGGGCCGCACTGGGTGCAGGCGCGCTCTTCTCCGCCCATACCCCGGCATCGCCAGTCGAGCCAACGGCGCAGTCTTCGACCGGCCACGCGGCGCCATGGCCGGGGACGGTCCCGGGCCCGGGTCTTCTGCCGGGTGAGCCCGACGAGCTCGTGGCTCAGGTCGCCCTGGCCGCGGGGCCGGTCACGACGGACGGACGAGCTGGGGACGTCATCGCTTTCTCACCCGCGGACGGTCATCGCATCTCGGTGCTCGCTCCGTGGGAGCCTGGCGGTGGCGTTACTCCGGAGTTCGTCACCCACGCGGGGACGATCGTCGGCGTCGTCGGCCAGGGGATGGGCTCGGGCGGTTTCGCCTGGGGCGTCGGTCTGGTCCCTGCGAGCGGGAAGCCCCGGGTCAAGACGCTCGACATTCCCTGCAGCACCCACAAAGGACTGGCGCTTTCGCCCGACGGTGACCACCTCTTGTGGCTCGTCGGAGGTTGCAGCCGGCCGCTCAACCAGTCACCGGTCCTCGAGGAGTTCGCCCTGTCCGGGAGGGAACTGGCCGTGTCCTCGCCAGACGGCGCCATCTCTCCCCGAAGCTGGGGCGGCCCTGGAGGGGCCTACGTAACGGGCTACCTCCCCCCGCCCAAAGGCGCTCCCGAGCCGTTCGGGCCGATCGGTGCCGCTCGGATCGGGGCGGACGGGACGATCAGCCGGCCGCTCGTGATCAGCACCACGGACCGAGGCTGTCAGCTCACGTCGCCGGTGTTCATCCCAGGGTCGGGCGACATCGCGGCGGTGGAGGACTGTGATGTCCACGTCCTTGGCGACGGCAGCGAATGGGCGACGTCGGCTCGGGTCCTGAGGGTCGACCCGACGACCGGGCGGGTGGTGGGCGTGATCGCCCTACTGCCCCCGGGCCTCGACATCGGCGAGCCCGAGTTCGACAGTTCGGGCAGCTGGATCGTCTTCGGAGCCAGCACGAATAACGCTCAGGGCACCGCCGAAGGTGACTTCATCCTTCACAACGGCCGCTGCTGGCGCGTGCCCGACACTGGCTCGCTCGACGGTGCGATCTGGCGCTGAGGTCCCAACAGAGTGCTTCGACGGGGGCTCGAGCAGTCGTACCTTGAGGCTTGTGTCATCTCAAACAATCCGCATAGCCGGGAGTTCTGCGCATTTTTCCTGTTGAATCTCCGGCCCGCTTGCAGCGGAGCGGACTGGGGAGCCGAGCCGTTTCGCTATAGCGACAGCGCGGCGCCAAGTTGCGGAGGGCCAAATCCTGAGCGCTCATAAGAGATATTCGGGACGACAGGGCGCCGCCAACCTCCGACGTGCGAGCGTCAACCTAAGGCTTCCCACCTACGCCCAGCATCAGTGGTGCTGAAGAGCCGTCCCGAGGGACCGCCCCACGCCCATCCCGCCTGGGCGGTCACGAAGTCAGTGGCCAGCCCCACGAGCGAGAGGCCCGAGTCGACCACAGTCCAAGCCCGCCCGCCGTCGGAGGTCTCGTACACGGACCTGCCCAACGCGACGACCCACGTGCTGGTGGTGACGATGTTCAGGCAACTGAGCACAGGGCAGCGAGAACTGGGCCGCCCCAGCTGGCGCAAAGGGCCAGCCGGGAGCTGCTCCAGCTTCCATCGTGCGCCGGCGTCAGAGGTGACGGCGACAAATAGCTCTGTCCCGTTCCATACGGCAGCGGCACCGTCTTGGGTTCCCGAGAACATCGGCGGCCAGGCCCACGCCCCGCCGGGGCCGTCCGGGAGCGGAGGCCCACTGCCCGCCCAGGTGCGGCCGGCGTCCGGGCTGCGTTCCAGCCCGCTGCCACCGCCGTTGCACACCAGGGCCGCAAAGCCCACGGTGGCACTGGCGAAGCCGATCCCGTTCTTGTCGCAGCCCGCCCCGATGCCATTGGCAGTGCCTCCTGTCCCATCGCAGAGCGGGGAGGCCGAGACCTCCCGCCACGTCCGCCCGCCGTCGTAGGTCGCATAAATCTGAGCGGGCTGGCACCCCATGGCCGCGCCAGCGGTGGCCTCCAACCAGCCGGTCGCCTGGTCCAGGAAGAAGACATCGGCTTGAGCGGGGCCCGAGAGGACCTCGCCCGCTTCCCAGTGCCTGCCTCCGTCGGTCGTCCGCTCCACCACGAGCCCGGCCCGGTGGCCGTCACCGGCGCCCCGGTCCACCGCCACCCATCCATCATCTGCACCCGAAAAGAAGGGGGGCCCTGCCACCCGGGCCGGCCCGGGCGCGACGACAGAGGTGACATCGCGCCACGTCGTGCCGCTGTCGGTGCTCACCACGAGGTGCAGCTCACCGGTGCTCTCGTCCTGCACCAGGGCCCACCCAGTGCTGGGGGTCGAAAAACGCAATGCCTGGACAAGCATCCCTGCCATCTCTGTCCCGCCATGTGCAGGACCTGCCGGAGCGACTTCGACGGGCGCCGTGACGGTCATCGCTACTGCGACCAGCGGGGCAAATAGAGATTTCACATCTGGACAACCGGGCCAGCGGTCTCCTGGTTCCCGCTACCAGGGAGAGCACGAGCGTGCCGCTCGGGTGCTCCCAAACCGCGCGCGAAGAAGCCGTTGCCTACCGGCCCGGACTGGGAGCGCCCGCTGCAAGATGTGACGACGCGCAACGACGGCGCACGGGGACGGCGCTAGTTTCGGTGCTGATGGCCGGTGGCGCCCAGTTGCGTGCTCGCCCGTGGGCTGAGCGCCGACGCACTGCTCGCTTCGCCGCCCCTCCGATCGCTCGGGTGGCAGCCGCAGCGGGCCTTGTTTTTACGCCGGGGGCCGCCATCTTCTCGGCGCACCCTACAGCGGCTGCCTCCGCGCACGTCGTGGTCGTAGAAGCGCCCGTCCACCCCTTGGAGCAGGGCCGCCTGCGGGACGCCATGGGCGTGATGGCAAAGCGCCTGGCCCGGCTTGGCGTGCCAGGGGCGGTCGTGCGCGCCCAGGGCGACGACATCGTGGTCGAGATGCCGAAGCCGCCGGTCGCCACCCCGGTCGTTGCCGTCCTGGGCCAGCCCGGCCAGTTGGCGTTCCGCCCCGTGGACTGCATCATCACTCCTTATTCCGGCGCCCGCCACGCGCCGGCCGTACCCGCGCTCTCTGCCAACGCCACGAGCGCAGGCACCTCCGGGATGCCCAGAGGGCTATGACACCAAGGACGCGACCGTGGTCCTCTCCTACCGAGGGGACTATGTATACGGCCGCTACGTGCTGGGCCCGGCCGAGATGACCGGGTCTATCGTCAAGGCCGCCACCGCCGTGCTCAACAGCCAGACCCGCCAGTGGGAGGTGGTGCTCAGGTTCACCCCGGCCGGCTCGGCGCAGTTCAATGGCTACGCGGCTCGCCATTACGCCTGTTACGCCAGAGAGGAACAGGACCCGCCCTACTGCGCCCTCGAGGCCATCGACCTCGACGCCACGCTGGAGTCCGCACCGGCCATAGAGGCGTCCTCCTTCCCGGCAGGGGCAGTCATCAATGGCCCTACCGCGGGGCCTTTCACTCGGCAACAGGCCACCACGCTCGCCGTCCTTGTCAGTTCGGGGCCACTGCCAGTGGCCTTCACGGCCGTGGACATCAGCACCGTGACGCCAGTCTC
>JBEKNX010000352.1:0-5031 GCA_049522375.1 Acidimicrobiales bacterium
GGTCTGTGCCTAGCCGGTTTCGGCACCGGCTGGACCGTGCTGTTCTTCGTCCTGTACGGGTGCGTCTTCACCTACAGCGATTCGATCGAGCACGAGACTCACCACCGGACGGCGTTCCGCAGTATTTGGCTGAACGAGGTCGTGCACTGGGTGGCGGGTGTCCTGACGTTCAAGGAGGCAGTCCGCGACCGGTGGGTGCATGCCCGGCACCACACCTACACCTATTACCGGGGCACCGACCTCGAGATCGAATGGGACAAGCCGCCGCGTCTGTGGCTCGTCGTCGTGAACGTCTTGTTCCGCGTCCAAGGCACGTTCACCAATATGTCGCACACCGTCCAGGACGCCTTCCATCCCTTGGTGCCGGTCAGCAAGGCGACGCGGATATGCGTCCCGCCCGACCAGTACCGGAAAGTCGTTTGGTCGGCGCGCGCCAATCTTGCCTGTTACCTCGCAGTGATAGGCCTGGCCATAGGTTTGCACAGTTGGTGGCCGATCGTTTTCCTGTTCGGTGCCCGGATGGTGGAAATGTACACGGGCGTCGTCAGTGCCGTCCACCACGGAGGATTGGCCGAGAACGTGCCGGACTGGCGGCTCAACACACGCACTGTCCTGGTCGGGCCAATGACGCGGCTGCTGCACTGGAACATGAACTTCCACCTCGAGCATCACATGTACCCCACCGTGCCGTTCCACGCCCTCCCCCGGCTCCATAAATTGATCGGGCCCGGGTGCCCGCCTCCATATAGGTCCCTGGTCAGCGCCTGGCGGGAGATGTTCCCGGTTTTTGTGAAACAGCGCCAGTTGCCGGAGTATTTTGTGCTGCGCCCCCTTCCCAATTAGCAAAGGCCCGGACAAGTCGGCGCCCCCCGCTCACGGTACCGGGAAAGCTTTCAGCGCCCCGGCCAGCGACGGCGCCGGGGTCAGCAGCGGCAGCAGGCAGCTTTGGAGGGCGTGGTAGAGATCGGGCTTCCCGTACCACAGGGCGACCTTGCGCCGGTTGGCCGGGTCGAGCTCGGGGTACCAGCCGCCCCGGGCGTGGTCGATCAGGTGAGCCCCGGCGAAGTCCCAGAACTTCCGGTACCACTCGTCGTACTGGGGCTCGGCGGTGAGCTGGAGCAAGAAGGCGCTGGCCGAGATCCCCTCGGCGACCGGCCACCAGTAGTGGTCGGGGTTGGCCGGTGAGCCGTCCCAGTCGACGGTAAAGCTGAGGCCGCCGTGCTCGTTGTCCCAACCCAGCTGGACGGCCCGGGCGAACAGCTCCACCGCCGCCTGGGGCATCCATGCCTCGTGCTTGCCCGTGGCGATCCAGGCCGATGGCAGCAGCCTCGACCACTCGAGCATGTGCCCGATGGTCGCCCCGTAGGGCCGGAACACGTCGTAGGGGCGGCGGTCGCGGTTGTAACCGAGCTGGGGCTGCCAGGCCGGGTCGTAGTGCTCCGGGAGCAACCAGTTGTGCGCCCGGGCATGACCGTCGATGAGCAGCCGGGCAATGCGCGAGGCCCGCTCGGCCAGCGCCTCGTCCCCGGTGGCGTCGGACGCGGCCAGGAACGCCTCGCACATGTGCATGTTGCTGTTGGCGCCGCGGTAGGGTTCCAGCTCCTCCCAGTCGGCGGCGAACGACTCACGCACGGCGCCGTCCGCCTCGGACCAGAAGTGCTCGTCGATGACCGTCCGTACGTCGTCGTAGAGGTGCCGGGCATTGTGGCCGGTGGCGAGGGCGCTCGAGGCAGCCAGCAGTACGAACGCGTGGCCATAAGCCGACTTCGTCCCGTCGACGGGCCCGGTGGGGCCGACGACCTGGACGTAGCCGCCGGCTCCGGGGTCACGGTGCTCGTCCCACAGGGCTCGCAGCCCGTGCTCCACGATCGGGGCGCAGCCGGGCACACCGAGGAGCTCGCCCAGGGCGTAGCAGTGGACGGCCCGAGCCACCGTCAGCAGCCTCTGGCCGGGCACGGGCTGGGACGCGTCACGCACGAGCACCGGTTGGCCGTCGTCGTCGAGATCGGCGAAGCGGCCGTCCTCGCCCAGCGAGGAGCGGAAGAAGTCGAGGAGACGCTGCGCTTGGCCCATCAGCCAGGCGCGATGAGTGTTGAGCCCCACCCACGTGCGCGGGGCGCCGGCATCGGTCGAGCTCATGGACGCAACCTACCGCCGCCGCCCCTCTCCCAGCCTCTCCGGCCCCAGCCTCTCCGGCCCCAGCCTCTCCGGCACGCCTGGCGGGACTGACCAAGCCGGGCGCCAGCGGTTACAGTGCGCAGGGCACGCCGAGCGCCGCGCCTGCGCGGCGACGTCGACACGAGGAGGGACGGTGTCCAAGAGCGCTAACCCGATCTGGGGCGACGACTGGGAGGACGTGCGACGTCTGTGGATCCTCGATCCCGAGGTGGCGCACTGCAACCACGGCTCTTACGGCGCCGTGCCCGGGCCCGTGCTGGCGGCTCAGAACGAGCTCCGCCGCCGTATGGCCGTCCATCCCCAACGCTGGTTCTACCGTGAGTGCCCGGGCCTGGTGACCGAGGCCCGGGGCGAGGTGGCCCGGTTTTGCGGAGCCGGTCCCGAGGAGGTCGCCTTTGTCAGCAACGTCAGCGCCGGCGTTTCCGCCGTCGTGCAGTCGTTGACGCTCGAGCCGGGGACCGAGGTGGTCTCGACCGACCACGCCTACGGCGCCGTGTCCACCGCCCTCGACCGGTTGTGCGCCCGCACCGGCGCCACCCGGGTGGTGGCCGAGGTCCCCGTCGGCAGCACCGACGAGGAGGTCGTCGCCGTCTTCGCCGAGCACTGTTCGGAGCGCACCGGCCTCGTGGTCGTGGACCAGGTGACCTCGCCCACGGCCCGCCTGTTCCCCATAAAGGCGGTGGCGGCGCTCGGCCATCGCTTCGGTGCCGCGGTGCTGGTCGACGGCGCCCACGCGCCCGGCATGTTGCCCCTCGACGTCCCGAGCTACGGTGCCGACTTCTGGGTGGGCAACTTTCACAAATGGGCGTGCACGCCCGCGGGTACCGGCGCACTGTGGGTGGCCCCGCCATGGCGGGAGCGGGTGCTCCCGCTGGTCGTTTCGTGGGGCGAGCTGGACGGCTTCCCGCTCTCGTTCGAACGGGTCGGGACCGACGACCTCACCGCCTGGCTGGCGGCGCCCATCACGCTGGACCTCCTCGGGTCGTTGGGCTGGGAACGGGTTCGTGCTCACAACGAAGCCCTCGTCTGCTGGGCACAGGCCACCGTGGCCGAGGCCCTGGGCGTGCCGTCGAGCGAACTGCGCCACGACGCCGGCCTCAGCATGGCCATCGTCCCGCTGCCGCCCGGGCGCGCCGACACCCGCGAGCAGACCCAGGCGCTGCAGGAGCACATGGTGGCTCTGGGGGTCGAGATGGGGGTGGGCTGCTGGAACGACCACGGGGCGATCCGGCTTTCGGCCCACGTCTATAACCGGCCGTCCGACTACGAGCGCATGGCGGCCGGGGCCCGGGACTACCTGAGCGGCGCCAAGCCCCGCTCCGACCAGTGGTGACCTCCCATCTGTGGTGACCTCCTATAAGTGCTGAACTGGGTCAGGAGGCGAACGGCGGCGGGTCGTAGTTGGCCCCGTAAGGGGCGTCAGGACGGGCGAACTCGCCCATGAGGGCCCGGCGCAACGGTGTGGTGCGCTCGAGGAACTCGGGCGAGTTTTCCAGCCGGTCGGCGCTGCGGGCCCAAGGCGGGCTGTATATGTAGTGCGCCGTGTAGCGGTCGCGGTCCCCGTCGTGGGCGTACGTGCGGTGCCAGACGGCGTTGTGAAAGACCAGGACCGATCCCGCCCGGGCGCAGATCACGTGCCCGATGGGCACATCGTCCCCGGAGCCGGCCACTTCCTCGGGGAGCGGGACCTGGCTGCGGTGGCTCCCGGGGACCAGCTCCATGTTGCCCATCCGCGGCTCGGTCTGGTCGGTCAATAGGAACGATGCCCGCAGCTGGACCAGAGGGATGGGGTAGCCGAGCAGCTTGTAGTCGTAGGCGCTAGAGCCGTCCTGGTGCCAGCGGCCCATGCCGGCGTGGGCGGGCTGCATCGTGGTCCAGCAGGCCTGCAAGATGAACCGGTCCCCGTAGAGCCCGCGGACCTTGGGCAGAACAGCCGGGTGGTCGATCAGCTGCTCCAAAGCCGGCTCCGTCTCGTAGCCCCGACCGAGCTGGCCGAAGCCGTGCTCGCGATGCGAGTGCATGCGTTCCGACGCCGCGTAGCATTCGGCGACCTCGTCCGCAGAGAGCACGTCGGGGACGATGAAGTAGCCCCACGACTCGAACACGAACCGGTCGGTGGCCGTCAGTTCTCCTGGCTTCACCTCGGCGCTCAACATGGGGGGAATGCTACCAACGGCCTTAAAGGCTGAGCGCGGCTCGAAAACCGACGGTGGCGCAACGGTCCAGGGACGGGCACCACAGGATAAACTTGGCGGACCAGTCGGGCGGGCGGGGGCCCCCGTCGGCGTACCAGTCAGAGCCTGAGGCCTCGTAGCCGGCCCCGCCCTTCAGCACGCACCAACGGGTGGCGCCGCCGAAAGCCCTAGCCGAAAGCCCTAAGCGGGAGTGCGGACCGAGGAGCTCAGCACCATCAAGGTCTTCGTACCGGTGACCTTCCCGCTGCTGCGTAGCCGGTCGATCACCCGCTTGAGGTTTTGCACGTCGCTGACCCGGATCCAGGCCAGGGCGTCCGGGTCGCCGGCCACCGTGAAGATCGCATGTACCTCGGGCACGTCGAGGGCGATGTCCTCGATGTCGTCCACCCGGGTGCTGCCGGCGAAGCGCAGCTCGGCAAACGCCTCTACCGACTGGCCGAGGTGGGTGTGGTCAACCAGAACGGTATAGCCACGGATCACGCCGGTCGCCTCCAGCCGGTCAATGCGCCTTTTTACCGCCGGCGCCGAGAGCCCGACCTCCCGTCCGATGTCGCCGAAGGTACGGCGAGCGTTTTCCTGGAGCAGCCGGAGGATGCGCTCGTCAATGCCGTCTATGTGGCCGAGAGCCGCTCTCACCGCAATATTCTATCGTTATTGG
>JBEKNX010000353.1:0-5030 GCA_049522375.1 Acidimicrobiales bacterium
TGGTCGTGACCACTGCCGGTACCGCATTGAGGAGCGGGCGACCAGTTGGGACTCGAAGACCATTCATCGAGTCCACCTACTCCACCGAATCGATGCAACCTCGACCTCCTCGCCGAGCCCAAGCACGGACTCGGCCGGCGCATCTGGCTGTTCCGGCCGCGGCGTCGATGTCGCCTCTTCACCACCTTCCGAGGGCTCCGGCCGGACCCGAGCGCCCTCGGGAAGGAAATGACAAGGACCGAGGGATCTACACACGCGCCGTGTCAGCGAACTGGCGCAGTATCGGTAATGGGAGGCGCGTGGGCCTCGAGGTTGCCGCTTTCAGCGATGTGGTCTAAGGCCCGCGTAAGCACGACGTTGTCTTCCAGAGTGTGGATCTCTGTGATCCGCCCCCAGCGCATGCGCATGTTCTGCATGAAGACGTTGTCGTAGGGGTACCCGTCGCGCAGGCTGCTGCTAATTCGGACGCGAGTGGCAATCCGCGTGGCCCACGGGCTACTGGCCACGATGACCTCTTGGACCTCGAAGGTGGGGTGCGGGAACAGCTCGACGCTCCGTTCCCACCAACGGCGCAGGCCATCAAGGGTATGACGTTCGCCCGAAAGCGCGTGCTCCCCGTAGAAGCGGTAGCTGAACCGGGGCGTCGGAGTGCCAGGTCCGGTTGTCCGGGTTCTCCTCGTAGAGCTTGGCAGCCCGTACTTCGATGCCGGACAGGTGTTCCGGGCGGACTGGCCCCGTTTCGGGCTCGATGCATACCGGGTGCCGTGCTGCGGTGTCGCGCGCAAGCCCGATCAGCATGACCTGCGGGTCGAGGCGCGCGCCGATCTTGTCCAGCGCTGTTTCGGCCAGCACCTCGACGCTGATGCGGAAATGTTGCTGCCACTGCCACATGAACTGGTCGATGACGTTTGTCTTGGTCATGGCTTCATGTCCCCTATACGTGCGGTCGTCGTCCGAACGGCCGACGTGCATGGGTGCTAGCCACTTTCTCCTGGCGCCGTCCTGTTCGTAGTTATGACTCGATGAAGATGCACTCGCCGGGGCACTCCTCGGCCGCTTCGGCAACGGCGTCCTCGAGCCCTTCGGCCACGACCGCCACGCCGGCCGCTCCACCGGGATCCCTCTTCACGTCGTCGCCCTCTTTCACGTAGGCGAGGCCGTCGTCGAGCAACGTGAAGACAGCGGGTGCGATCTCCTCGCAGAGCCCGTCACCCGTGCACAAGTCTTGATCGATCCAGACTTTCATGATGCTCACTCTTCTCTTAGTTGTTTATCGGTTGCAGGGTCGCCGAACAGCGCCGCTACCGGTGCTAGGTCTCGATGCCGGCCATCGGGCGCCTCGCTCATGACCCACTATCCCACATACACGTTTTGTTCCTAGGCAAAGTGTCCCGGCCGTAGTGTCGAGTCGTCAACCGAGCGAGCAGATCAAGGAGCGTTACCAATGAACAGCGACCCCCGGCCGCAGACCGGCCGTGAACAGGCCCAGTTCGTCTTCGACGAGTGGGACCACCGAGCCCGTACGCTCGACGTGACTGGGTTGCTCGAGCGTTTAGCGTTTGTAGTTGGGCAGGGTGGTCCAAGCGGTGGGGCGGTCGATGCCAGGGCCCTTCTGTCAGGGCCCGGGGTAGCTGCGTGGGGGCAATGGCGCCGTGCACCGGCAACGCCAACGGGCTCATGCGCCGGCCGCAGCGACCCACACCGCCCCGTAGTACTGGACACCCGACAACCGGCAACTGGAGCCGTCAACGATGAAGGTCGTCGCTGGCGCGGGGAGGCCCCTCCCGATCACCCACCCAACTGCGCACCCAGGTGTAGGGCGCTCCGCCCCGGGCGGCCATCGCAGTACCGTACTGTCGGGGAGTTCTCCGTCCCGGGCCAATTTGCCATTTTCCCAATCGATCGTTTCGTGATCGAGCGCCTGGGCCGCTTGACCGTCCAGGGCGCGAGCCAGAGCGGTCGGAGTGGCGTAGTACGAGAAGCCAACTTCCGCCCAATTGGGAGTGACCATGACCGGTGCCGGGTGCTGCAATAGATCGCGGCTCAGCGCTGCCGCGGCGGAGCGGAAATCGTCGCCGTAGTAGCGCGCCCGCAGTCCGTGGCTGGTATTGGACGCCAAGACCAGGAGACCAGCGATGCCGAGCCCGCCCAGGCCCGTCGCTACGACGGCGGAGGGCCATCGAGGTTGGCCGTGGTGATGACCAGCAGGAACGACGCGGGGCGGCACCTTCGTCTCCCGGCCGGGCGCTCGGGCGGTCCTGGCCAGCGAAGTGAGGACCGTCCAGGCACGCCATGCCGCCATGGCCTCGACGAGCGCAATGCCGGGTAGGCACACCAATGTGTACCGGTCCACGTACAAGGGGTGCACGAAACCGACGAGGACGAGCAACAAGGGGGGTAGGGCGCCCCAGCTCAGGCATAGGGCCGAGCTGAGGGCCTCGTCACTGCCAGGAGCCGACGAGGCAATGACCGCCACCAAGATGGCGCCGCAGATCACTAACACAGCTCCCTCGGCAGTGCCCCCGGTAACGTCGCCGAGCGCGTAACGAAAGGTGTGCACTGTGGAGCGGGGGATCCACGAGATGAGCCTCGTCTGGCCCGCGGCCGCCACCGCAAGTGGGCTCACAGCGACAGCGACGAACGCCAGCGTCAGAGCCATGCCCCGCCACGCCGGTCGCCGGCGAGCGATCACGAGGCCGGCGATCTGAGCGACCAGGACGAAGGCCGAAAGCAGGTAGAGCAGGAGCATGCACAGGCTGGCCAGGCCGAAACGGGCCAATCGGAGCGCACCCGGGCGGTCAATTGCTGCCACCAGCGCGGCCGTAGACAAGACGGCGAAGAACGTCGCCGCGGCATAGGGACGTGCCTCGATGGTCCACCGCGCGAATAGGGGGTTGAGGGCGAGCAGGAAGCCCGCCACGGCGCACCATGCAGGCGGAAGCCAGCGGCGTGCCAACAAGACGAGCGCGGCAACGGCCGCGGCGCCGCTGAGCAGGGAGGGCAGGCGCATCCACCAGGCGGACTGGCTTACCTCGACCCAGAGGTGCATGAACAGGTAGTAGGGGAGGAACACGGCGTCGACGTGCCCCGAGTTGCTGATGATGTTGGACACAGGCTGAACTGAGTTGACCCATGTGGCGCTCTCGTCGGTCCACAGCGAGGCTCGGCCTAGGAATATCCCGCCGAGCACCAGCGTAAGGGCGGTCGGCACCACCCAGGCGCAACCCGACACCCCGGGCCGGCTCTCCGCCCGCTGAAGTTGTCCCGCGTTCGGGGCTCGGCCGCTGGGCGTTGCGGTCCTCGTCTCCATGCGCGCCTCCCTGGGCTCGGCCCATCGCGAGAAACCTTGTTTAGCCGCGTCCGGACGTGGTCGACCACCCCGGGGTCTCAGGCCGTCGCAATCAAGGACTTAGGTAGCTTCAGGACTCGCTCGATGAGAACCTCGGATTGTGGGAAGTAGTGCCTTAGCGCAGCTATAGATAGCAGCTCGACACCGAGGACCGTTTCAACGTGGTCACTGAATTGCATGTCCCTGGCAAGTTGCACCCACCCGACCGGCCATCGAGCAGATATTTGTGCTTGCAACTTGAGAGGGAGGAATTGCATACCTGGGAATACCCAGTGTGGCTCGATCGGGAAGTAGCGGTACGGGGTTTGGATCCAGTGGTGGTCACCCAGGGTGTGGACAGTACCGGCAAACGCTCTACGTTGGATGTGGCCCCCAACGTGCTCTATTACGGAGTTGCTGTAGACAAAATCGAAGTGATCTCGCGTGATGTCCGCCGGTGGGGAGCAGGCGTCGCCTACTACGAGACGAATTGGGAGGCCTCCTTGAGGCTCGCCCTGTGCGTCTGCGAGGCCGCTATGCCAGTCGGAGGAGTTCAAGATGACGACCTCCGCAGGTGAAACGGGTAATTGTTCCCATGTTGCGGCCCGGCCTCCCAGGTCGAGGACCCGCATATCGCGGAGATCAGGGAAGCGCTCGAGTAACCAGGCCGAGCGTCGGGCGCGGGTACGGGCGGCAAAAGAACTTGGGTTGCTATCGTCGACAATGGCCGAACGAAGACGTGTTGGCAGAGAGACCCTTTGTGTTGACGGCACGCCGCGAGCCTAACGCTTGGCGGCACGCAAGCAGCCGCTCGCCGAACAGGGCCGTCACGGCACTTAGGAGCAGCGCGCCCATCACGATCGCTACCGCCCCCAGAAGGAGGATGGCGACATCGAAGGCGAGCCCAGGGACGGCCAAGTGCCCCGGGGGATCTCACCCCCGGGGCACTTGGGCCCTGGTATGACCTCCGAAGTACGAAGTGCGACGGCGCCCTTCGCTTCTATTATGAAACAGCGCACCCGCCGCTGGCGACGGACCCGCCGGCACTAGCAGCGATCGCGGCAGGGACCCAGTTCCCATTGACGATCACGCCAGCGGGCGCGTCTCCCGGGACATACAGGGCAACAGCGTCCTGGGCCGCGGTCGTCACTTGCGCGATCGACGGGCAACCATTGATGGTGATTTGGTCGGTCGGAAGGAGGGAGCTGCTCGTCGGAAGGACGGGGCCTGCGCACCCGCCGACATACGCTTCAGAATTAGCAATCATCGGGGCAGGCATCCAGTTGCCGTTGATGATCACACCAGCGGGCTGGCTTCCCACAGCGTAAAAGCTCAGGGCTTGCTGGCCCGCGACGGCCACTTGCGATGCTGACAGGCAGAGCCCGGTGAGGGCGACCTGGTCCGACGGCAGGGCCGGCGGCGGGTTAGTGGGGTTGGCGGCCAGGGCCACCCCTCCGAGCCCGAGGACCAGCGGTAGCACGATGATAGGGATGGCGAGGAACTTCTTTAGGTGTAGCTTAGGCGTGTACAACGTTTTCTACCTTTCTTGGTTGTGCTCTAGGAACAGTCGTGCCATTTGGTTGTTTACGGGCCCCAGCCGATTTGGCTTGGACCAGATGGGCGTTGCCAAACGAGACGGTCCCGAGTGCTGAGCGTTGTGGGCGGACCCGTCACGGCCCACCAGCCATGACAGAAGGTTCAC
>JBEKNX010000354.1:0-5026 GCA_049522375.1 Acidimicrobiales bacterium
ACCCACAGAAAGAGCCGTAAGGCAGTTCAGTGCACTGGCGGCGACGACCGCAGCGGGCGAGGAATCTATGTTCTTAGGCCCGAAGTTGCCCGCGCCAGGTGGCAGGATGAAAGGCGGACCACCCGGGAGCTTAAACGCGGGGTAGCGCTCGTGACCGTCCCGACCGGCAGCGACCTCGTCCGGCGTCGTCCCGGCCTCACCCAGGGCCAGCTCCTGTGGGCCTGTGCTGTCCAACACCTCACCCGCGGAGGACGACGAGCCCGAGACCGTGTAGCTGTCGCCAGCTCCGGCCCCGGAGGTCCCCCAACCCAGGACGCTAACTGCGACGGTACCCGAGCCCTTGGGAACGGTGGCATCTATCTCGCTGTCGGACTGGACCGTGAACGAAAGGGAGCCCGTATTGCCAAAGCCCACCGCCACAATGTTGGCCGGGACGAAGCCTGCGCCGGTGATCTTGACCATGCCGGGGCTCAAAGGCGCCACCCCTGTCACCTCGGTGTAGGTGTACTGGCTTTCCGCAGTGGGCGCGCTCGAGCCCCCCGAGCCGCTCACCATTACGGCAACGCTCCCCGACCCGGGTGGGGCGACGGCACTGACCAGGTTGTCGTCGATGACGACGAAACTCTCTGCAGGAACAGTCCCGAACTTGACCGCGGTGACCTGGGACAGGTTCTGGCCGTAGATTTCCACCTGGGTCCCGCCTGCGGGGGGGCCCATGTTAGGGATCACCGCCGTCGCCGGTAAGCAGGGTACCCAGGCGCCGATGGTGAGCACTCCGTGGAGCGGTCGCAGCGATGGGAACTGAGCAATGTAATCACCCGAGCCCGGGGGCGCTTCGGTTAGTGCTTCGTGGACGGTGTCGGGCAGGCCGGTGACCGTGTTGGTGACCGTCACAAAGGCAAAGCCTGTGAGCTCACCGGGGCATGTGCTCAGGATCACGGAGAACGGGTCCCAGCTGAGCCCCGGGAGCTGGCCGGAGGCGAAGGTCTGGCCGTCCTGGACAATGCTCATGCCCTGGGGCATGGGGGCGGCATTGCCCAAATCGAGGTCAACCCCGGTGACAGCCCGGGCGCCCACCACCCGCGTCGAAGCCGTCGTCGCAGCCGCGGTCTTGTCGTAGAAGGGCGGGAACGCGGTCACCGAGTAGGCGCCGTCGAGGACAGGAAGGCTGTAGGTGCCCAGGGAGGAGCTGGTGCCGATCACGCAAGCTCCTGACGAGGGACAAGCCTGTAAGGCCGCCCCCGGGACGGGCGCGCCGTGGAACGCAACGGTCCCGCTCACCGTGGCGCCCGCCCCGAGGGCAAAGGCCGCCTTGCCGGCCAGATCGGCAGACGTCTTGATGGCCACGGCGTGGGCCCCGTCATCGGAGGCATTGGTCACGTCGTCGATGGCGACAGCGACAGCGTCACCACCCGATATTGTCACCGGGACCTTGATGGCGACAGAGGAGCCTGAGGGGCCGACTTGGACCGATGAAGCCGCGGCCTGAGCGGCGGAGTCAGTGTCGGCCACAAAATAATCGCTCGGCGCCGTAGGCAAGCGCGTACCAGGCGGGCCGGTGATGTCGATGTCACCGTCGTTCGCGGCCAGGGCACCGGACGACGAGGCCACAAAACCGATCGAATAAATGACCCCGCTGGCGCCCACCAACGGCGAACCGAGCGACAGGGCTGGACTTTGAAGGGGCTGAGCGTGAGTGAGCCTATAGGTCAGTCCGAGCGGGCGGGGGTCCGCCGTGGTGGCAACATCAAAGTGGTAGTGGCCGACGGCGTCAAAATTGGTGACCCCGGTGACCGAGGCGGTCAGGAAGTCCCCACTGCGGACCGGCATGTAGGGCCCCAGCGTGACGACCACTCCGTGGCCGCCGTTTACCAGCGCGACCCTGGTGGCCGCAGCGGACTGCCCGGTACTGGCGTCCGCGATGGTGTAGTCGCTGCTCTGGGCCGGGAAGGCGACCGGCGGCTGGGCGCTGAGGACTACGCCTGAGAAGGCGGCAGCCAGCGAATTGATGGCTTGGAAGGCGGCCGTATAGGTGACACCTGAGGCGCCCAGGAGCGTGTTGGAAAGCTTGATGCTGGCCGAGCCGACGGCGCGGGGCGGGGTCAGCTCGTAAGCCAAACGCACCGGGACAGGGTTGGCCGACGTGGAGAAGCTCAATGCGTGGTCACCGACGTCGGAAGTGTTGGTCACCCCGTCGACCAGCACCGTGACGCTGTCTCCCGGCGCGACGCTCACCCCGCGGCCGACGCTGACACTGACGGTGGGGCCGCCGGGCGAGGTGGCCGTAGGGCACGTCTCCTCCGATTGGCCGGTGCTGTCGTTGGTGATGGTGATGTCGGACACGTTGCAATTATTGGCGAACACGGTCCCCCGGGCCGCACCCAGGGTAAGGGTCGAGTGGGCCACAAGCGCTTGGGTGGCGGTGAAACTGGCCGCGTAGGTGACCTCCGTGGCGCCAGCTGAACGCGAGGTCAGGGCAAGGCTGGCAGCCTGCAGCGGGGTGGCGGCCCCGAGCTGGTAGGCGACCGTAATTGGCGCGTTGAGCCACGGGGTTGTTAGACGCAACACTGCCGCCCCGGTGCTCGATGCATTGGTCACGCCGGTGACCATAACTGTGACCCGGTCCCCGGCCGTGATGGTGGGCGCTTGGCCTTCGCTGGACAGGGTGGCGCGACCGCTCGCCGGCGAATAAGCCGAGCTCGTACCGTTGAACAGCCCCCAGATACGGGTCCAACCCGTGTCGTCATCGACGACCTGCTCCTGCGGCTCCAACGTCGTCTGGAAATTGGTGCCCGCGGCTCCCGATATCACCAGCTTGTACGAGCTACCGGTAAAGCTCTTGGTGGCGGTGAACGACACCGAATAGGTCACATCGGTGGCGCCCGTGGCGCGCGAGCTGAGCGTGAGGCTGGGGGCAGCCGAATTGCCTGACTGGACGGGGACGCTGACGGCCAACGGGTCGGAGGAGGTCCACAACCGAGCCGTCCCCGGCCGAGCGTTGCTCACTCCCTCGACTAGGAGCGCCAGCCGGTCCCCGGCGGCGATGTCTGAGGACGTCAGCAGGACGGCGGGCGGAAAGGTGGCGGTGGGCCCCGAGACTGAAACGGTGCTGACGGCGGCGAAAGCCGCGCTGGAAGTGTCCACGTTCTCGACCGCGGTCGTCTGGTCGAAGACCAGGTAGTCGTCAGGGGACGTTGGTAGGACCGTCCCGGCTGGCGCCTGGAGCGTCACGGTGGAACCGTCGCCCAAGGCATTGGTGGTCACGAGGGACACCGCGTAAGCCTGGCCCGTGCCCCCGAGAGCGGCAGAGGTCTGGGTGACGGCGGCCGACGTCACCGACGTGGCGGCGGTCAAGGAGTAGTGGGCGGTGAACGTGGCCGGGCTGGACGACAGTGAAAGCGTCATTGTCTTTGGGCCTGGCGTCGATGGGTTGGTCACTCCCTGCACCACCAAGGAGAGGTGGTCCCCGGCGGCAATGCTGATGTCTGGGCCGAACGTCGCACGATCGGCGGGGTGAGCCACCACCAGATCGATCACCTGGCCATCAGATGAACCAACGAAGGGACCACCCTCTGAGTCGTCCCACAGCTGGTAGCTCGTGTCGCTACTGGGCAACACCGTGCCCGAGGACATCGACAGCGTCATGGCCGTGGATCCCAGCATCGCCACTGGAGAAATGAAACGGAGCGAATACGTTACCGAAGTGGCTCGGACCGCCGTGGAGCTGACACTGATAGGTCCAGCGGAAGGGGCCGCTGAGCTCTGCCCAAGAGCTCGCCCAGCCGCATGGGCCGCATGGGCCGAGGCAAGCGCTATCGCTGCGGAGGATGGTGCCGCGGGTGCAGCCGGGACCAGGACGGTCATTAGCACCACAACGACGCCTGTGGCGCTGCTGAGACAACGTCGAGCCGGGCGGGTAAGGGTCCGTTTCATTTGCTCCTCCTGTCCTGAACTTCGAAATCCACGGCTCGGGCCCCGGCCGCTTCTTGTCTGACATAGCCCCATCCACTCAAGGAGTGGGGCAGTCACCGATCCCGGGGCGCATCAGCCACCGGATGCGCGATGATACAGGTCCAAACAATTGCTGGAGCGGGACGAAGAGTACCTTCACCCGAACTTGGAGGTTGTGACGATGAGGATCGTGCCTCACGGTGATGAGCGTTCGGTTCACCACCGGGGCTTCCAGCCCCCCCTCGGGTGGTGTTGGCCCTCGTGCTCGTGGGCTGGACCCCATACTGGCCGGCGGGGGAAGCGCCGACGTATACTCAACGGCCGGTGGCGCACGGCCGGCGACGGTGTCCGACGAGTACGTTGTAGATGCCGGCACGAGTGCGAGCTTCGCGCAGAGCATCCGGCTGACCTCCCCTAAGGGCGGTACCAATGACGCCAAGATGGACTTGTACGTCCAGGCGCCGGTTGACGAGACCTACAAACCGGTGCCTCCGACCCCCGAAAACGGAGGAGTCAAGCTGATCTCCTGGGAGCCGAAAATTTACGTAGAGGGCTCCCTCGACTCGAGCTGCCGTCCGTCCCCGGACCCGCAAATGCCGTCGCCCTGCGACATCGGGTATTTCGGTCCCGGGTACCAGAACTTCACCTGTAGCGCTGAGGCCGTCGACCTCTCCCAGTTCCCGAGCCAGCTCACCGACCCGTTGCACGCCGACTTCCCCCTCTTCGCCGGCTTCCAGACGTACCCGTCGGACCAGGCCGTTGCTGTGGTCGGAGGCGGAACTCTGCCGTACATGGACATCTTCCAGTGGGAGGGCGGCCCGGACTGCAAAAGGCTGGACCACAACGAAGACGGTGGGAAGCTCCTCGACGCGAGTCTCGCTGGGGGCCACGCCGTTCGGCTGCTCCCGAGGCGACGAAGAGGTCAAAGAGACACGCGAGGGGGGCGATGGGTACCCGCCCTGCTCGAACACTGCGACTGGACACGTCGCCAACGATGGCCTCGGCGACAGCGGCACCAGGAGCGGCGACTGGAAGATGAACCTCCAAGTGATTGTCGTCCACTGAGCGGGCCGGA
>JBEKNX010000355.1:0-5020 GCA_049522375.1 Acidimicrobiales bacterium
CGGGCTGCACTTCGAAGCTCAGGTCGTCGACGGCAAGTTGCGGCCCGAAATGCTTCGTCAGGTGGGAGACCCGGATCACCGTCCGCCTTTCGCAGTCCCTAGGACCGAACACTACTGGTGATCGAGGTGCTGCCGCGAAAGTAAGGGTGCAGGCAGGCGGGCAACTCGATGGTCCCGTCGGTCCGGCGGTAAGTCTCCACCAGTGCCGCCCATATCCTGGGCACGGCCAAAGCCGACCCGTTCAAGGTGTCGCAGATCTGGATGGCCCCGCCACCGGTCGGCCGGTAACGGATGGCGGCGCGCCGCGCCTGGTAGTCGCTGAACCACGAGACCGAGGACACCTCGAGCCACATGTCGCAGCCAGGCGCATAGACCTCGACGTCGAACTGGCGAGCGTGCGACTGCCCCAGGTCCCCGGTGCAGATATCGAGGATGCGGTAGGGCAGGCCGAGGGCGGCCACCGATCCCACGGCGCGGTCCAAAAGCTCGGTGTGGAGCGCGGGGGCCTGGTTACGCCGGCAGATGGCCAATATCTCGACCTTGTCGAACTCGTGCACCCGCAACAGCCCTCGGGTGTCCCTTCCCGCCGCGCCCGCCTCTCGCCGGTAGCACGGGGTGTACGCCATGAGGCGGACCGGCAGTTCTTCCTCGGGGAGGATCTCGTTGGCCCTCATCGACGTCAACGGCACCTCGGCCGTAGGGATGGCCCACAGGTCGTCCCGCTCCAGGTGGTAAGCGTCGTCGGCGAACTTCGGGAGCTGGCCCACCGCCTCCATGACCGGCGTACGGACCAGCGTGGGCGGCCGCACCTCGGTGAACGCGTCCGCGTTGCGGTCGAGAGCCAACTGGCAAAGGGCGCGCGCCAAGGTGGCGCCCTGCCCGAGGAACAAAGGGAACATGGAGCCCGATATCTTGGCGCCCCGCTCAAGGTCCAGTATTTGCAGTTCCGCACCGATCTCCCAATGAGGCGACCGCTGGTGCGGGCCGTAACGGGCCGGGTCGTAGCCGACGGTACGGACGACCACGTTGTCCTTTTCGGAGGCCCCGTCCGGCGCGTCCTCGGAGGGAAGGTTGGGGAGCCGTAGCATGGCGTCCCGCAGTTGCGCCTCCACCACGGAGCCCTGCCGGTCGAGCTCCGCCAGCTCGTCGCCGGCGCGCTTGCTCTCCTCTCGGGCCGCCTCCGCCTGAGCGGCGTCGCCCGACCGCATAGCGTCAGCGACCTGTTTGGAAAGAGCCTTGACCCGGGACCGCAGCTCCTCGGACCTGGCTGCCAGTTGGCGGTGCTGGGCGTCCAGGGCGGCGGCGCGGCGGACTTCGTCCGCCGGGACCCGCTTGCGGGCCAGGGCGGCCACGGTGGCTTCCAGATCCGTGCGCAGGCGGCGTACGTCGATCATCGGCTCGAAACTAACAGGTGGGACCGGCCCCCCCTGACGGTCGGACCTTCTATCGGACCAGCACGTCCAGGGCCATGGCGACGAAGAGCAGGCTCAGGTAGGTGATGGACCAATGGAAGACCTTCATGGCGACGGCGGCGGTCCGGGCCACCATCAGCCGGACGCAAAGCCCGACAAAGCCGGCACCCGCCAAAGCCGCTACCGCCCAGTAGGCCCAGTACATGTGAGCCACGACGCCGAAGGCGGCCGACGCCGCCACGGTGGCGACGCAGTAGGCGAGGATGTGCCTGGTGGTGCGTTCGATGCTCTGCACGACGGGCATCATGGGCACTTTGGCGTTGGCGTAGTCGTCGCGGTAACGGATGGCCAATGCCCAGAAATGGGGTGGCGTCCACAGGACGACGAGGATAAAGAGCAGGAACGGAGCCCAGCCGAGAGAGCCCTTTACCGCCGCCCACCCGACCAGCACCGGCACGGCACCGGCGGCACCGCCTATGACGATGTTCTGGGAGGACACGCGCTTGAGCAGGGCCGTGTAGACGAAGACGTAGAACAGCGCCGCCGACAGCGCCAGTACGGCCGAGAGCGGGTTGACCGCCAGCCACAACGTGGCGAACGCGGCCAGTTGAAGCCCAAGGGCGAAGGCCAGGGCGGCGGGGGCGCTCACCGCGCCGGTGACCAGCGGCCGCCGCGCGGTCCTGCGCATCAAGGCGTCGATGTCGCGGTCCAGGTACATGTTGGCGGCGTTGGCACTGCCCGCCGACAAGGTGCCGCCCGCCAGCGTCGCCAGCACCAGCCCCAGGGAGGGCCACCCCCGGGCGGCCACGAACATGGTGGGCACGGTGGTGATCAGCAGCAGTTCTATGATGCGCGGCTTGGTCAGCGCTACGAACGCGGCCAGGCGGGCTAAGTAGCCAGGCCCGGGACGAACCGAGCCTGCCGAAAGGGTGCCGGCGTTGCTGACCACTTGCGAAAGGTTAGCGGGCCAGGCGTGGCTCAGGTGCCAGATCGGGCTAACGGCGCCGTCGACGGCACCGTCTGGCGGTCGTAGCATCGCATCATGCCTGCACCCGGACGAGCGCTCCGACGCCTTTGGGCCCTCCTGGCTGACCCCGGCTTCTGCCGGCGCAGCGCCGCGCTGGCCGTCGCCGCCCTGGCGGTCGGTATCGTGAGCGGCGGAGCTGTGCGTCTGACGGGGTCCGGTCTCGGCTGCAGCGACTGGCCGAGCTGCACGGCGACGAGCGTTGTCGCCCCGCTCCAGTTCCACGCCTGGGTCGAGTTCGGGAACCGCCTGGTGAACGTGGTCCTCACCCTGGGGATGGTGCTGGCGGTGGTGGCCTCGCTGCGGCGCCTGCCCCGCCGGGCCGACTTGATCGTCCTGTCACTGGGGCTGGTGGGCGGCATCTTGGCGGAGATCGTCCTGGGTGGCGAGACGGTGCTCCACAAGCTGGCACCGCAGTTCGTCATGGCCCACTTCCTCCTGGCCGTGGTGTTGCTGGTCAACGCCCTCGTCCTTTACCACCGGGCCGGTCAGCCGGACGGGGCTCCCGCCGCCGGTAGGAAGGTGCGACCTCTACCCGCCAGGTGCCTGGTGAGGCGGGGCCACCTATGGGCGAGCCGGGGCATGCTGGCGTTGACGTTCGTCGTGGTGGTGCTGGGGACGATCGTGACCTCCACGGGGCCGCACGCCGGGGCTCCGGGTGTGCCCCGCTTCGGTTACTCCCTCCACGCTGTGGCCCAGCTCCACGGCACCGCCGTCGAACTGCTGCTAGCCCTCACCGTGGCGACCCTCTGGTCGATGCACCGCGGCCATGTCGCGCCCGCCGTGCTACGCCGGGGCGAAGTGTTGCTGGTGGTGCTCGTCGCCCAGGCCGCCGTCGGCTACAGCCAGTACCTGAGCGGTGACCCCGTGCTGCTCGTCGGCGTCCACCTGGCGGGGGCCACGTCGGTCGTGATCGCCATGGTATTTTTCAATCTGGGCCTCTATACCCGCGACCCGGTGCCAACGGTGAAGACTATAGCCGGGGACCGGCGTGGGGCCAAAGAACTGGCCCGGACTTAGCGGAGGGTACGTATGGCGGCTTCTGCTCCGCTGGAAGTGAAGGAACCGGAAGTCACCGAGGTGACCGGCCTGTCCCGGCCGTGGAAGGTCATCGTCTGGAACGACCCGATAAACCTCATGAGCTACGTGGCGTTCGTTTTTCAGAAACTCTTCGGTTACAGCAAAGAAAAGGCTAACAAGCTCATGATGGACGTCCACACCAAAGGTAAGGCTGTTGTGGCCAGTGGGCCGCGTGAGAGATCGGAGCTCGACGTTTTCAGGCTGCACGAGCACGGGCTGTGGGCGACCATGGAGCAGGACAGCTGAGCGCCGCCCGGCGTAAATCGCCACTCCGGCGGTGCGGCCCGGGCCGGTACGCGGTCGCCTTCGGGGCCGAGGACCGGGAGGTCCTGCGGGCACTGCCGGTGCAGTTGGGCGCGGCTGTGGCGGCCAAGCCGGAAGACGCCGTTTTCAGGCGGCTTTTCCCGCCCGCGTACGCCGACGACAGCATCGCCGAGGACGAGTACCGCAGGATGGTCCAGCCCGACCTGGACGAGACCAGGGCCCTGGCCCTGGACACGTTGGCCAAGACCGCCGACGCTACCGAGCTCTCGGAAGAAGAGCTCGACGCCTGGATGCGGGCCCTCAACTACATCCGGTTGTGGCTGGGTACGCTGCTGGAGATCAGCGAAGACGAGCCGCAGGACGAACCGGAGGACCCAGCTCACCTGCTCTATTACTTGCTGACGGCGTGGCAGGAGCTTGTCGTGTCGGTTTTATCGGGAGAAGACTGATGGATATCGATTTGGCGCTGGAACATTTCAGGCAAAATCATAGGTCTGTGCTGGCGACGCGTCGGCGCGACGGTCGCCCCCAGCTTTCTCCTGTTGTCCACGCCGTCGGAAATGATGGCCGTGTGCTCATTTCGACGCGTTCGGGTGCCATGAAGGCCCGCAACATCGAGAGAGACCCCAGGGTATCTATCTGTGCCCTCAGCGATGGTTTCTTCGGGAAGTGGGCCCAGGTTGACGGAACCGCCACCATCGTCGTCCTCCCGGAGGCAATGGCGTTGCTCCGGTTCTATTATTCTCAGGTCTCCGGCGAGCACCCCGATTGGGACGAGTACGAGCGCGCCATGGTGTCAGAGAGCCGGGTGGTCATCGCCGTTCAGCCCGAGAGCGCCGGGCCCGACATGGCCGGGTAGCCGGGTATGGGGTTAGCGCGGGACATTCGGTGGTTGCGGCGGTGAACGGCCCCGCCCGCCTGCTGGCCATAATGGGCTCCGGCGAGACGACGCCCACGATGGCTAAGGCTCACCGGGAGCTTTTCGACCGCCTCGGCCCAACGCCTGTGCCCGCCGTCCTGGTCGACACTCCCTATGGCTTCCAGGCCAACGCCCAGGACATCTCCGCGCGAGCCGTTGCCTATTTCCGGGAAACCGTAGGGCGAAAGGTGGAAGTCGCCTCCCTATTGCCGGCCGAGGGCGCCAGCCCTGTGGCCCTGGAAGCGGCACTGGCGCGCGTTGGTGAGGCGCGTTGGGTCTTTACCGGTCCGGGCAGCCCTACCTACGCGCTCCGCCAATGGC
>JBEKNX010000356.1:0-5006 GCA_049522375.1 Acidimicrobiales bacterium
AAGGACGCGGGCAACAACCGTATCGCTCCCGGTCTGTCCGTTCTGGGCAATGACGCTGACGGTGAACTTGTGGAGGCCCGGTGTCAGCCACGACGTGACCAGGTACCCACCGGTATCGCTGTAGGTAGAATAGTAAGTGGAGGTACCCCTGTACTTAGAGGGATTACCGGTCCCAACCCAACACAGCTTGCCGTCGATCAGGTAGTCGACCTGGTTGATCTGAGCTTCCGGGATACTCATGAAGGCCATCCAAGGTATCCGGTGCGGGAGCACCGTCTTACCGTCCAGGGACGAGGTGACCTTGAGCGGCGCGGCCGCGGGCGAGGCCGAGGCGCCGCGGCAGGGACGGCTCCGAGGCCGGCAAGGCAAATGAGCGCGACTGATGGTCGAAGGGACATGACTACTCCAGTCTGCTGGTTCGTGAGGCGGTCGACGAGGTAGAGGACGGTGGCCGGTGACAATCTCCCCAGACGGACCGGCTAAGGGACGAGCGGCAACGGAGCGTGGCGAACGCTTCCCGAAACGAGGAGCAACAAGCGGCCGGGGTTCACACCACCGCGATGCGACAAGAAGACCACACCCCGGAGACAGCATATTTCTCCCCTCGGCTAGTGCCTTGAGCCCTCTGTTGGTGATGTGAGGCTGACGGTAGCACCCGCGGACAAAGCGAAGGGAGGCGTTCTGGGCTGAGGAGGGCCGTCACCGCAGAGGAAGCCGGGCGTCTCGATCGTCACCCCGCTTCGGTAGGCCATGGTCTTAGTAGTTGCTGATTTCCCTTCAAACGCGCAATTCTTGCGTAGCGAGCGCATAACGCGCTTGCATAATAATCCCACAGGAACAGCGGAAGGAAGAGCTACGCTGGGGTCACGGTGACTGGGAGTGGGCGGTTTGCCGGGCCTGTTGACATGTTAGCTGGTTCGTTCGTGGCCTTGGTCGGCTAGCTTCGTCGCGGTGACCCTTGGTCGTGGCTCGTCTGCAGGTACCGTCGCTGACCTGGCGCGGACTGGTCCAAGCGACCGGGTTGTTGACGTCGGTTGCGGTTCCGGCACCGCGGCACGCCTCGCTGCTCGCCGCGGCGCGACGGCCACGGGCGTCGACCCGAGCCCCTGGAAGCTACGCGTCGCCCGAGCCATCACCTCTGTCCGGCGCACGTCGGGGGTCACGTTCCTGCCCGGCAGCGCCGAGTCCCTCCCGTTGCCCGAGGCTTCTGCCACAGTGGTTTGGTCGATGAGCTCTGTTCACCACTGGGGCGACCGCGCTCGGGGGCTTGCCGAGGCACGGCGTGTGCTGGCCCCGGGCGGGCGCCTCCTCCTCGCTGAGCGCCGGGTGAAGGAGGGCGCGCATGGCCTTCGCGCCCATGGGCTCACTGCCGAACAGGAGGCTCAGCTCCTCCTGGAGGTGAAGGCGGCCGGGTTCGGGGACGTCAAGGTCGAGAGCCGCGGCACCGGGGGAAAGGCGTTCGTCGTCGTCTTGGGCAATGTCCCAGCCCCCGTCGCGGGTCAGTGACCAGGGCTCGCCGGTTGGCTCACGACGGTCGCCGTGCAGCTCATTTGGCCCGCGCCGAAAGGGGTTGATTGTGAGCCGTAGTTTCTTCCGTTGCCGCGCTCCACGTCGTTCCTGGTGAGCCAGGCGTAAAACCCAGGGCAAGGTTCAACGGCTCATCCAACGACCGCCGGAGGGCTTTTGGTACGGTCGGCCGCTGAGCCAGATCGTGGGGTCCTCCGTGCTGCTCGCTCCCGAGCAAAAGGTCGTACTCGAACCCGATCTGGCGACCGCCCGGACGGCTACCTCTTGGTCCGACGTCGTGTGGGTTCCGGTACAGACAAAGCCGTCTCACGCAAAATGGGTTTTTGGACCCAACAGGCACGCGCTTGGTGATGGTGCGCACTCCCACCCAAGGCGCGACCTAACCTCGCCCTCATATGTCGCCGCCTCTTGACCTCTTGGCATGGTTGCGCGAGCAATGCGCCGAGTTCGTCTTCTTGCCTGCTGGCGTCTATGTCGAACAGGGTGACCATGACTGGCCGCTGGTTGCCCACGGCCCTTCGGACCTAACCGCCAAGCTGGAAGAGGCGGGCCACTTGGTATCGCTCCCCAAGGAGTCAGCCGCACTGGCCAATGTGATCGAGGTGGCCCTCGTGGACTTCCTGCTTGAGCGCCTGGGCGACCTAGGCGGGGCCGGCGGGAGGCGGGGCGAGGAGCGCAGCTACCCCGACCTGGAGGTGAGCGGAGAGCCTTTCGGGGGGACCTTTCACGCCGTTGACATCAAGATGGCGCGGGTCAAGAAGAGCGGCAGGCAGACGCAATCACGCTGCACGCTCTACACGGGCAACACCTACTTCAAATGGCCGACGATCCGCTGGCCAGGGATGTTCCGCTCCTTTGACGACTATGCCAGCCATCTCGACATCATCGGCGTCTACCGCCTCGATGTCGGCTTCCGGGGGCGCGTCCGTGACCTCGAGCTGTTCGTCCATGAGCCGTGGCGGGTCGCCTCCAAGGAGCGCTCCAGCACGACCCGTGAGTACATCGGGGCCATGACGGACATCGCTGCGTTGCGCGAAGGTAGAGGTGAGTTCGAGACCGAGGCGGCTTTCTACAAATACTGGAGGGCCTTCCCCTTCCGGGTCCCTAAAGCCGTCGAGCTCCAGCTCGAACGGTTCCTTCGAGAGCAACGTAATGGGTAGCGGTCACAGGCTGGGGCTAGCCTCGTACATATGTTCGATCTATGGTCCACCCTTCCCGGCTCTGGACGTGGCACGATCGACAAGATGACCGTCCACGGCGTGGCCCTGTCGCTCTTCTCCGGGGCAGGCGGCCTCGACCTGGGTGTGGAGGCAGCTGGTTTTCGTACTTCAGCCGCCATCGAGGTCAACGGGGACGCCGCCGACACCATGGAGAAGAACTTTGCCTCGCTCGTGACCCCGGTGATCCGCCGCTCGATCCTGGAAGTGCCCACAAGAGAGCTTTTGCGGGCGGCCGGACTGAGAGGCCGGGATCGTCCCGAGCTGCTCGTCGGCGGGCCACCTTGTACGCCCTTCTCCAAGTCCGGGTTCTGGCTCGAGTGGAAGCGTGCTGGCCTCGACCCTGACGCCAGCCTGCTGCAGGCCTACACCAGGGTGCTGGCCGAAGCCCGGCCCCGGGCCTTCATCCTGGAGAACGTCTATGCCCTGACGTATAGCAACAAGGCGAGCCGGCCTGCGTTCCAGCGCCTTCTGGCCGAGATCGACGAAGCCGGCTACCACTGCCGCTGGGCCGTCCTCAACGCCGCCGACTTTGGGGTACCGCAGCTTCGACCTCGCCTGTTCGTGGTCGGCACGCCGAAAGGCACGGCGCTGCCGGAGCTACCGGAAGCGAGCTACGGCGGTCGTTGGGAGCGGCGATCCACTGGGGGGACGGAGCGGCCCCACGTCACGGCGGGACAGGCCCTGGCGGGCCTTGTCACGTTGCCCGAACCGGAAGAAATCGTTCGTGGTCGCTGGGGCCACCTCCTGGCCGACATCCCCCCGGGCGACAACTATCTCTACTACACAGCCGAGCGGGGCCATCCACCGGTGTTCAAGTGGCGGAGCCGCTACTGGTCTTTCCTGCTCAAGCTGTCCCCCGACCGGCCGTCGCCTACGATCCAGGCACAACCGGGCCCGAACGTCGGCCCCTTCCATTGGGACAACCGCCGGCTGCGAATCCCAGAGCTCCAGCGACTTTTCACCTTCCCGGACGAGTTTACTTTCGTTGGCCGTCGAAACTCGGTACAAGCACAGATCGGAAATGCAGTCCCTCCCCAGCTGGCACAAAGCGTGGCAGAAATTGTCGCAATGTCTATTCGCTAACTATCTCTGACGGATGCATGCGCAAAGGGCACTCGATGGACAGTTTGCCCCACACCGGCTGCCAGGGCTTTCTAGCGCGCTCCAGCGGTCGACGTCCGCCTCCCGGTCGCCAGCTCAGGTGGTGGCGCCTGCTTGCCGATCCCAAGGAAAAGAGAAAGGGACCGCATGTTGGTGCTCGTAGACCAAGACGGGGTACTGGCCGATTTCGACAGGGGCTTCAATGTTGCCTGGCATGAGAAGTACCCCGACCGCGAGGTGGTCGACTTGACGCTCCGGCTGAACTTCTACCTGCGCGACGACTACCCAGGGCACTACAGGGCCGAGATCAAGAACCTGCAAGCCAGCCCCGGGTTCATCCTCGGCCTGCCCCCGGTCCCCCGGGGACTGGAGGCCGTACGGGCCATGCTCGACGCTGGCCACGATGTGCGCATCTGCACAGCGCCGCTGTCGCGTTTCACGCACTGCGTCCCCGAGAAGTTCCAGTGGGTGGAGGACCACCTCGGCCCCGAATGGGTAGCGCGCATAGTGCTTACGAAGGACAAGACCCTGGTCCGGGGAGACGTGCTTATAGACGACAAGCCCGAGGTGACCGGCAGGCTCGTACCCACCTGGGAGCACCTTGTCTTCGAGGCGCCCTACAACACGGCGGCCGGAGGTCGACGCGTCAACTGGGGGAACTGGCGGGAAGTCCTCGCCCAGATAGAGCTTGAGCGGGCTCAGCACGCTCATATCGGCACCGGGAGCGCGGCGAGCGCCCGCTAGAGCGAACGGGCCACACTCAGGAAGCCCGGGAGCCCCAACCTGGGGCCCTCAGGCGTCCCTGGTCATCATCCGCCATGCGCCAAGGACGGTCCAACCGACAAGCCAGGCGACGATGACGCACACGGCGACGGTGGTCGGCTCGGGGACCAGCAGTCCGGCGTGGCCGCCTGGGCCCCCGCCGCCCCCTCCTCCGAAAGCTAATGGCAGCGCGCCCGGCTCGAGGTGAGCGGTCGCCAGGCCGACAACCGCTCGCTGCAGGTTCACAAAATGGGGGATATGGGCCCTTGAGAATATCGGCGTCAGCACGATCTCCAGCACGATCATAAGGACCACAGCGACAGTCCTCTGCCCCAGCAGCGAGCCGAGCCCGAGGCCGACGGTGAACCCGATGACCGCTTCGAGCTCGATCCACAA
>JBEKNX010000357.1:0-5556 GCA_049522375.1 Acidimicrobiales bacterium
ACCTGGCCAGCTTCGCTCACGCGTCGGTGTCGCTGGCGCTCGGTTACAGCGCGGCGATAAGCGGTCGCGTCGACCGGGCATCGATTGCGTGGTACGCGCTGACCATTTCGGTGCTCCTCGTCCTCGTCTTTGCCGCGTCTCTCCGCCATCGGCCCGCCCGCCAGCAGGTGGCCACATCGGTCATGCTCATCGGCTGGGGATGGGCGATCGTCAAAGACAGCTTTGTCAGCGGCAACCACTTCCCGGGCTTCTTCCGGGTCGTGCTCGCCGCCGTCGCCCTGGTGTGCATCCTCCGCCCTCCCCAACAGGTTTTTGCCAGCGCGTTGGCCCTGGCGGCTTGCATCACCCTGGCCACCGCCCAGCTCCCCGCGGTCAACCCCATCGGGAGCGTCCACGCTCTCGGCACCCAGCTGGCGGACCTGGTCCAGCCCGGACGGTTCGCCCGTCTGACGGCGAGCACCCGCGACAGCATCCTGAGGGCGGAGTCCCTGGCCCCACCGACGGTTGCCCTGCTCCGCGGCCACCGGGTGGCCATAGAGCCCTGGGAGGACATGGTGGCCTGGGCCGACCCCCAAGCCCCGTGGGCCCCCGAGCCCGTGGTCCAGGCGTACAGCGCGTACACGACGTACCTCGACGACCTGGACGCGGCCTTCCTGGCCTCCTCCCGGGCCCCGCAGATGATCCTTTACTGGCCGTTGCAGTACGGCTTCGATTCCCGCGACCCCTTTATGGACCCCCCGACGACGACGGTGGCGGTCTACTGCCATTACGACCAGCTCGCGGTCCGAGCCCCTTGGCAGATCCTCGTACGTGTGCCCGACAGGTGCGGGCGGTCAGTGACCATCGGCAGGGCCGGCGCCCGCTTTGGCGAACCCGTAACCGTCCCCGGCGCGCCCGGCAAGATGGTGGTCGCCAGTTTTTCGTTCGGCCTGCCCTTGCTCTCCAGCCTCGAAGGCCTATTGCTCAAGCCGCCAGACGTGTACTTGAAAGTGTGGACCGGCCGCCGCCGGCCGGTCACCTACCGCTTTGTCACCGGCACACAGGCAGATGAGCATGTCCTGAGCGTGCCGGTCACGTTCGGCTACTCCGCGCCCTTCGCGCCGGCAACTGTCCGCCGGCTCGAAATCCTGGGTGGGGGCTGGGCTTCGGGCCACGGGAGGATCTCCATCACGTTCCGGGCCCTGAGCATGGCGCCCAGCCGGCCGTGACATGACCCGAAGTGCCGCGGCCGCCGGGGCCTGGCGCCTACGGCCCGCGGCCGACGGCCTGGCGCCTACGGCCCGCGGCCGACGGCCTGGCGCTTACAACGGGGTCACGTAGGCGCCGGATATCCCTCCGTCCACCAGGAAAGTCGACGCCGTTACGAACGACGCGTCGTCGCTGGCGAGGAAGGCCACGGCGGCGGCTATTTCCTCTGGCTCAGCGAAGCGCCCAATAGGCACATGGACCAAGCGCCGGGCTGCCCGTTGCGGGTCCTTGGCGAACAGCTCCTGCAAGAGCGGCGTGTTGACCGGCCCCGGGCAAAGGGCGTTGACCCTGATGCCTTCCCGGGCGAACTGGACGCCAAGTTCCCGGGACATGGCGAGCACTCCGCCCTTGGAGGCGGTGTAGGAGATCTGCGAGGTGGCCGACCCGAGCACGGCGACGAACGAGGCGGTGTTGATGATCGAGCCTTTGCCGGCCCGCTGCATGTACGGGACCACGGCCTGACAGCACAGGTACACCGAGGTCAGGTTGACCTCCTGAACACGCCGCCAGGCGTCGACGCCGGTGGTGAGGATGGAGCCGTCCTCGGGAGGTGAGATGCCGGCGTTGTTGAAGGCAACGTCGATACGACCGTAGGCGTCGTGAGCCGCCCGGTACAGCTGCTCCACTTCCACGGGGTTGCTCACGTCGGTCTGGACGAACAGCCCGCCGACGTCGGCGGCACTTGACTTGCCCGCCGCCGCGTCCACGTCTGCCACCACGACCGTGGCCCCCTCTAAGGCCAGGCGCCGCACCGTGGCTAGGCCGATCCCGCCGCCGCCCCCGGTGACTACCGCCACCCTGCCCTCGAGGCGACGACAAACAGGTTGCTCCACCGGTTATTCCTCCGTTGCGATAAAGACGTTTTTCACGTCTGTAAAAGCGTCGGGCGCGTCGGGGCCGAGCTCGCGCCCAAGGCCAGACTGTTTGAAGCCGCCAAAGGGTGTCCAGTAGCGCACCGACGAATGGGAGTTGACGGACAGGTTGCCCGAATCGACGGCCCGGGCCACGCGCAGCGCCCGGCCGACGTCCCTGGTCCAGATGGAGCCGGACAGGCCGTACTCGGTGTCGTTGGCGGCCCGGATGGCACCGGCTTCGTCGTCGAAAGGTGCCACCGCTACGACCGGCCCGAAGATTTCCTCCCGGAAGGCGCGCTCACCGGCGTCGATGGGGGCGAGGACGGTGGGTGGGTACCAGTAACCGGGGCCTTCGGGACAACTCCCCCGGAAGGCAATCGGTGCCCCCTCGGGGACGTAGGAGGCCACTCGCTGGCGGTGCTGGGCGCTGATGAGGGGCCCCATCTCGCTCGACGCCAGGGCGGGGTCCTCGACCCGGACAGCCTTGACAGCCTGCTCCAGAAGCTCGAGGAAGCGGTCGTAGACAGAGCGCTCGACAAGGATCCGCGACCGCGCGCAGCAGTCCTGCCCGGCGTTGTCGAACGCGCTCATGGGGGCGGTGGCCGCCGCCCGCTCGACGTCTGCGTCCGCAAAGACGATATTGGCGCTCTTGCCACCGAGCTCCAGCGTCACCCGCTTCACCTGCTCGGCACAGCCGGCCATTATCTTTTTGCCGATTTCGGTCGACCCCGTGAACACGACCTTGCGTACGGCGGGGTGAGAGACGAAGCGGTCACCGACCACTGACCCCTGGCCCGGCAGGACCGTGAAAACGTGTTCGGGGACCCCCGCTTGCCGGGCCAGGTCGGCCAGGCGGAGCGCGGTCAGAGGCGTAAGTTCGGCCGGTTTGAGGACGACGGTGTTGCCCGCGGCGAGAGCGGGAGCAAAGCCCCAACCGGCGATCGGCATAGGGAAGTTCCAGGGCACGATCACGCCCACGACCCCGAGAGGTTCTTTGAACGTTATGTCGACGCCGCCCGGCACCGGTATCTGGCGGCCGAACAGCCTTTCCGGAGCGGCGGAGTAGTAGTTGAGGACGTCGCGGACGTTGCCTGCCTCCCACCGGGCGTTGGCAACGGTGTGACCGGAGTTGACGACCTCGAGCCGGGCAAGCTCGTCGCGGTCGGCGTCCACGGCTTCGGCGAAGCGGCGCAGGAGACGGCTGCGGTCCGCCGGGGTGACCCGCCGCCACCCTTCGAAGGCGCGCCGGGCGCCCTCGATGGCCGCGTCCGTTTCCTCCCGGGAGGTGCGGGGGACCTCGGCCACGGCCTGTGCGGTCGCCGGGTTGATGACGGTGGTGGCCATTACCGGGCCGCTCGGGCCACAGGGCCGGGGGCGGAGGACCGGCGGGCGCTCCGCCGGTGCCGGGCCGCCTCCACCAGCGCCACGAACAAGCGGTCGTCGGCCTGGTCGTCTTCGGGGTGCCACTGCACACCCAGAGCGAAGTCCTGGCCCAGGACCTCGACGGCTTCCACCGTGCCGTCCGCGGCGAAACCGACCGCCTCCAACCGCTCGCCCAGCCGGTCCACGGCCTGGTGGTGATGACAACGGCCTTCTGTTCGCGGCCCGAGTATGGCGCCGGCCCGGCTGTCTTGCTTGAGCGCGACGGGGTTGGGCGTCGTCCGGCCGGGCACGGCCCGGTGGCCGTCGTGGCCCACCACTTCGGGGAGGTGTTGGTGCAGCGTCCCGCCCATGGCCACATTCAGCACCTGCAGGCCGCGGCAAATGGCCAGCAGCGGTAGGTCCCGCTGGAGGGCGTCATGGCAGAGGGATATTTCCCAGTTGTCGCGCTCCGTCCGAGGCCGGTCCGTCTGGTCGTGCGGCTCCGCCCCGTAGGCGCCCGGGCCCACGTCCGGGCCGCCGGTGAGCACGAGCGCGTCCAGGCCGGCCAGGACCTCACCAGGACCGGATGGGGACGGCGGCAGCAGCACAGGGTAGCCGCCGGCCCGGGTCACGGCGGACACGTAGCTGTGAGGCAGCAGGGCGGCCGGCTCGTCCCAGACGCCGAAACGCGCCCTTTCGACGTAAGTCGACAAAGCTATCAGGGGCGGGGACGGGTCGGGCCGGTCAGAGGCGTTCGAAACCACGGAACCGTTCCCAGTCGGTGACTGTGCGGTCGTAGGCGTCGAGCTCGACGCGCGCCGCGTTGAGGTAGTGGTCGATGACGGGTTGGCCGAAAGCCTCCAGTGCCACCTTGCTCTCCTGGAGCAACGTCATCGCCTCGCGCAACGATGTCGGGGCCCGTGGGCCGTCGGAGGCGTAGGCGTTGCCCACCAGTTCTGGCGGCAGGGCCAGTTCGGAACCGATGCCGTACAGCCCGGCGGCGATGAGAGCGGCGACCGCCAGGTAGGGGTTGACGTCTCCACCGGGTACCCGGCTCTCGACTCGCAGCGACGGCCCCGAACCGACCACCCGGAAGGCGCATGTGCGGTTGTCGCGGCCCCAGGCCAACGCCGTCGGGGCGAAGCTGCCGGGCACGAAGCGCTTGTAGCTGTTGACGTTTGGCGCGAAGAAATATGTCATCTCCCGAGCGCACGCTAATTGACCGGCGATGAAATGTGCCATTAGGGGCGAGAAACCGTGGTCCTGCCTTCCGGCCATTACCGCCGTCCCGGCGCGGGAACGGAGGCTGATATGGATGTGGCAGGAGTTGCCCTCGCGCTCGTCCCATTTGGGCATGAAAGTCAGGCTCATGCCCTCCTGGTGGGCGATCTCCTTGGCCCCCGTCTTGTAGATGCTGTGGTTGTCGCACGTCGTGAGGGCGTCGGCGAAGCGGAAGGCGATCTCGTGCTGGCCGAGGTTGCACTCCGGATTCGACGTACATGCCGGCACCGGTCATCTCGTTGCGGATGCGGCGGACCAGGTGCTCGACCCGGCTGGTGCCGATGATCGAGTAATCGATGTTGTACTGGTTGGCCGGCGTCAGGTTGCGGTAACCGAGCCGCCAGGCTTGCTCGTAGGAGTCCTGAAAGACGATGAACTCGAGTTCGGTGCCCACGTGGGCCACGAGGTCGCGTTCGGCCAGGCGCGCCAGCTGCTGCTTGAGGATCTGGCGCGGGGAAGGCCCCACGGCCGAGCCGTCGGCCCACTCCAGGTCGCACAGGACGAGGGCCGTGCCCGCGTTCCACGGCACCACGCGCAGCGTCGACAGGTCCGGCCGCATGACGAAGTCGCCATAACCGCTCTCCCATGACGACATCGAGTAGCCCGCGACCGTCCTCATGTCGACGTCCACGGCCAGCAGGTAGTTGCACGCCTCGGCGGCGTGGGGGACGACTTCCTCCAGGAAGTACCGGGCCGAGCAGCGCTTGCCTTGTAGCCGGCCCTGCATGTCGGTGATGGCGACGACGACGGTGTCGATGCGGCCGTCCCGGACCAGAGATCTGAGCTCGTCGAGGTGCACAGGCACAGTCTG
>JBEKNX010000358.1:0-4947 GCA_049522375.1 Acidimicrobiales bacterium
AGCGATACCGGTGGGTACCTGGTCACGTCGTGGCTGACACCGGGCCTCCACAAGTTCACCGTCAGCGTCATTGCCCAGAACGGACAGACCGGGAGCGATACGGTTGTTGCCCGCGTCCTTCCCGCGCCCGTCCCGCCGGCCGCGCTCGTGGGGAGCTGGCAGCGCACCATCAACACCGCCGGTGCGCCCGCGTACGGCTCGCCCGGTAACCAGGCGGGCACTCCCACTCCTGACGGGACGTACACGATCACCTTCTCACGCAAATGGATCGAGGACCATTTCCCCGGTAAGTTCTCCATCACCGGCAGCATCGATGGCAATACGGGTGACGGGTTCGAGATGCTCACGGATTGGACGCCCGGCCCCCAAAGCTTCCATGTCCAAGGTGCCGTCTCGATCCAACCGTTCAACCAAAACACGGACCAACTTGGCGGCTCGTGGTGCTACTGGGGCGGACCAGGTGCCAACTACTCGTGGACAGTAACTGGCAAGGTGCTCACGCTAACGCCCGTCGGCGGGAAGGACGCGTGCAGCATACGCGGCTTCATCTGGACCGGAATGTGGACCCGGGTGAGCTAACTAACTTGAACGTCCGACGGGTTTGTCAACGCCGTCGCCGCCGTCAAGGTCTCCCCCGGAGTGGTGGTCCGGCCGATCGGTCGCTACCAGCAGCCTGGCTACGACCCGCCCGGGTGGGCGACGCGGCCAACGGTGTGGGAACTGACTGCCGAAATCTTCCATGGGCCTATCCTCGACGGCGATGTCGGCTTCGGGCACCGCGACTTCTACCCCGGGAACTTGCTTTGGTCCGGAAGGCACCTGAGCGGGGTCGTCGACTGGCAGGCCGCTTGCCTCAGGCCCTCCTCCATCGACCCGGGGCACTCCAGGCTCAACATGCTCTATAACGAAGCGTCCCTGGCTGACAAGCTGCGGCGCGCGTGGGAGAAGCGCTCGGGCCGGCAGTTCGACCCGTGGGCGGACGTCATAAAAGGCCATGCCGGCGTCGAGGTCGGGGACGGGGACCGTGACCGCGTCCACGTATTGGAGGAGAGGTGCCATGAGCCCAGCTTGTCAAGCGAGCCGCTCGTGGCGTCGGCGGCCCCGCACTTTTGACAGGGCGGTCACGCAATGAGCCCAGCCCACTCGCCCGGAAGACTGCTCGCTGGCAGTTCAGGCACCCCCGCACCGGTCCGGGGCGTTTTCATGAGCGCTGGCGCGCCAGCTCTTCCAACACCTGGGCGCACTGCGCGGGGGAAGGCATCGCCAGTACTTCCTCCTGCAGCCGTTGTGCCGCCGAACGGTAGCCCTTGCCGTCCAAGACGCAGCGAAGTCCCTGTCCCGCCCCGGCGGCATTGGTGATCGTGACGCTGGCCCCGGCCGCTTCGGCGACCCGAGCGTTGTGGAACTGGTCGGCGCCTTGGGGCCAGCACACCAGCGGCAAACCGTAGCGGAGGGCCCCGAGCAGCGTGCCGGCGCCTGCGTGGCACACCACGGCGACCGCTCCCTGCAGCAGTGCCCGGGCCGGCACGAAAGGCAGCGCGGTGAAGTTAGGTGGAAATGGGGGGAGCCCGGTTAGGTCGATGCCGTCCCCGACGGTGGCTACGACCCGGGCGCCGAGGTCCTTCAGCTCCTCCGCGAGGCGTGCCCACGCCCCCGGGTTGGCGTTGAAAACGGTCCCCAGCGTCGCCCAGACCCAGGGTGGACGAGGCAGGCCAGCGACCTCGTTGTCGGCCCCCGAGCCCAGAGGCACGGGCTGGTAAGGGTAACAACGGACCGGGAGCGACCTGGCGGGGTTGTCGAGCGAGGGTGGGAACGGGTCGAAGTAGGCGAGCCGGAACATCCCGGCGAGCTCGTCTGGTTGCCTGCCCCATTGCTCCCACATCGACGCCATCCGCTGCCCAGCCTCATAGGCGTCATCGGGGAAAGATGGGCCGACCCCGAAGTGGACGCTCGGCACGCCGGCGATGGCAGCAGCGAGCGGCGCAGCGAAACTCGCCATGTCATGCAGCACCAGACGAGCGTCAGTACCGGCGATGAGGCTGACTAGAGGGGCGACGGCGGGAGGGGCGAGACCGCCGAAGATGCCGGCCAGGCTGGGGTCGTTACGCAAGCCCGTCGCAACTATCTTGCGCTGTTCAGTCAGCGAGGGCGGCACGGCTACGAACATGTGGCCCTCGGACTCCACCCGCTGGCGTAGAGAAGGCTCGTCCACCATGGCATAGGTGACGGTGTGGCCAGCTGCCCGCAACGCGTCCGCCACCCCGAAGGTCGGATAGAGGTGGCCGTGCCCCGGGGCCAGGACGACGAGGACCTGCACCGGTTAAGACTAACCGGGTGCCCAATACAGGAGGCGCCGGGAGCCCCAACCGACCAGGGAGGCGCCCTAACATAATGTCCCGTTATGGGTGGACTAAAAACACTGGAGTTTCAAGGTGAATCCGACCATATCGACGGTGATGTGCTCGCACGAGGCGGCGCCGCGTTGCGTCAGAACGACCAGCTACTGTCGTGGTGGACGTCATCGACGACCGAGCTGCCGCGTTCTATCGGTACTTCGGCTTCCACGACCTCGAAGGGAGCCGCCTGTGGCGGCGGTTGGGCGACATTGCCGACGCAACGGGCACTTAGCGTCAGCACCGAGAGGCGGGGCCTGTCACCTCGCCAGTTGCGCACCTTGCATCGACGAGGCGCGGCTCCTACTCGATCCGGCTAACGGTTCCAGCCCGCCCTTCGGCCCAATGTGAGGTGAGCGAGAACCCGATCGGAATGCCCGGAGGACCATCTCTCCGCCCGACTTCGACCCGGCGGCGGCAGCAGCGAGGCGGAGCCACAACATCAGCCAGCAAAACGGCAACCCGGCGGCATTGGCAGAAACAGAACACCCCTGAGACAGCCGGTCATAACGTTCATTAGGGACCGACTCTTTCTGCGTCGACAACCGTGGAGGAACCTCATGACGGTCCAGGTTGGACCGTACGCCGAGCGTGTCATCCCTAGTCAAATGCAGACGGAGGTCTAATGAACGCTTCAAGCGTGCGCCGGCGGGATGCGGCAGTCGACGAGTAGAATGGGAAAGGGCCTCAGCCGACGCCCGAAATTTGTCAGTCGGTTTGGCTTGTCTCGGTGGGAGGAACACTAATGCGACTAGCCCCACAGATCATAACTGGAACATTCGGCGATGGTGTGCATGACGACACTCAAGTAATTGAAGCAGCACTAGCTCAAATTGCGGAAACAACCAACGCCGCTGGCCAGAAAGTGCCATTGCCCGGTCTAACTGGCAATACGGTACTGCTGCCCGCCGGGGCATATCGCATAACTGACACCCTGAAGATCCCTGCGGGCCTCACCTTAGCCGGTGTTGGTTGGAACCGGCCTGGGGCCGTGAGGCCGTTCAATGGTCTTGCTGGGACTTGGATAATCACGGACGCCGAATCTCAGCAGAGTCCGGTTGTGATCGATAAGACCACTTCCAGACCAGAAGACGATCGAGCGCTTTACCAGCTGAAACATGGGCGCGCGCTAGACCTCTACCGCTGCGACAACCCGCATCTTAGCAACATCTTTGCTTACGGCTACGACCGCTGACTCAGCCTGTCAGCATCACCGACACCCGATCCCAATCAACCGGGCCAACCCATACCGCACAAGGTCCATCTGGTCAACGCTGACTTCGATTCAACTACCACGGGTATATACATTGATGCCCCGGGTTTAGTAAATCCAAAAACCAGCGTGCCGGATCTGACACACCTCCAGATAACGAACGTCACGATGCAGGCCATGCAAGGCGGCAATCCCAACCCGGGATTTGTAGTCACCCAGCCTTCCGAATACACCCAGATACAAGCCAGTAACCTACGAGTCTGTGATTCACTTGATGCCGCCATGGAGATAAATGCCAAATATGTGCGCTTTTATGGCAACAATGTTGATTTAGAACGGTGGTCTGGGCCAGTCGGCCTGTACCTGGGTGATTCCACCTCCCAGGCTTATCTTGGCGTCGGCTTTTCGGCGCCCCACTCCGGGAACGGCCAATTCTTCTTTGCTTCAACAGCACCGACGCCATAATCAAAACGTTGTATCAGCGATGGAGCAACCCGCCAAGTACATCGTTGCGCCGGACCACGCTCGGCCCGTCGACCGCCGCCGCAGCCTTGGGGCGGGAAGGCGCAACTGGAGACGTCGGTGGGGGCGCTCGGTGTTGTATTGGACGACATAGCGCCGCAGGACCACGTCGATGTGGCGCCGGCCCAGCGCGACAGGTTGGTCGGTGCACTCTCGGCGTACGGTCCCCACCCAGCGCTGCGCGAAAGCGTTCGCTCGGAGCGCCCTGACCAGGCGCTTGATGACCCGGGTGGCCCTCCAGTCGAACACCGCGTCGAAGGCGGCGGTGAACTTGGAGTCGCGGTCGCTGACCAAGAACCTGAACGAACGCCCTTTGTCCTCGAGGTCGCTCACGAAGTTGCGGCTCACCTGGGTGGCCCATGCGCTGTCAGGGTGCTAGACGCCTGGGAATGCAAGAACCCTCCCAGCCCTGCCCGCGACGGGAGCAAGCCCTGGGCCAGACCGCCACACGATGCCGCGTACCGTCGTAGTCCCCCTGACGCCAAGCTTGACCAGCTCACCTTCGACGCGCACCCCCAACTGTGGTTCCCCCTGCGAGACGGACGATCAGTTCGACCGTCTCTTCTGGCAGAGGGCGGCCGTCCGTCTCGTCACTGAACCCGCCACCTCCTCCAGCGTCGTCGGGAGGGTTCCCTGTGCCCGCGCAGCAGCGTCTCAGGCTTGACAAGGAACGCTTTCCGGCGAGCTCGCGGGAGCACCCTGGACAGCGCGGCTACGAGGCCGCGGTCTGCAGGCCTATAGTGGCACCCGCCTCCGACCTGGCGCTGGAGGAACTTGAGCTCAACAAGTAGCCCTTGTACTTTCCGTCTCTCCTCGCCT
>JBEKNX010000359.1:0-4942 GCA_049522375.1 Acidimicrobiales bacterium
TCTTGGCCTGACGGGCTCCGCGGGTCGCTTCCAGCTCCGTTGCGAAGCATGTTGGGTGCTGCTGGGGCTGCAGAAGTCTGCGTACAGTGACGCGGCTGAGGTGCAGTTCACAGTCAATCTAATGGTTGCTAACAAGAATAGTTGGGCGACAATGCGCGCCGAAAAGCCTTATTTGTGCCAAATCGCCCGGCACCCGGCACGATCTACGGCGGTTCCGTTGCCCAGACGAGAATCGGAACGCTTTTGCCGGATGGCACAGACAAGTGGTGGCGAGTGCATGATGGAGCGAGCTCGTTGGCGATAGCGCAGGACGTCCTTGCCGACGTCGAGGCCCACGGTCTTCCGTGGCTCCGCCTCGAGATGGAAGAGAAGGGCTGTACGTAGGTCGGGGGGGGACGCCGGCGACCTCCGATTGGCCGTGCGTGGTCGCTGTCCTCGGACACCTCATAGGTCGAAGGCGTCGTCCCAATAAGGAACGGGTCGTGCCCCTGCCGCTGCCCAGTCCGGAAGGGAGGCCCCGAACTCCTTATGCAGGTAATGGGCTAAGTCATCGCCGTAGATGATGGAGTCCACGGCTTGGAACACGGAAAGGACGGGGCCTCCGACGGTCCCGGGCTCGGTGGGCATGAAGCGGTGGGAGTAGACGCGTACTAGTGGGGGCCACGATGAAACGTTGGCAACGGCAATGGTAACTGCTTCTTCGTCGTCACGTGGACGCTGGCCCCAGGCCTTCAGCCAGTAACTGTTCGCCTTGACGTCGAATGAGAAGGCGTGCTGAACCCACTCACGGTCGTCTGCTGCCTGCTTGATCGGGTCTGATCGCCATTTCGGCCAACTGTTACCCATGGGGACACCAACGGCCCAAAGCAGCTTGAGCTCGGGTGGCACGTTCGCCTCGATAGCCGCCTCGACCCGGGTCAACTCCGAGGTCGTTAACCCAGGCTCGACGGCTACTCCGCGCTGCGCTAGCTCACTGAGCGTCATCTCTGCCCAGGCTTCATCAAACGCCATGCCGAGCACAGTACGCCGCTAGCTCCAAAAGCGCCTCCTCGTCACCGGGGGCCTCAGTGCACCGTTCAATTCTCCTGGCCGACGTGCCGTTACAGAGGTAGTGGCTGAGTTCTGCGAACCGGACGTCCCCGCGGGTTCCGTCTCCTGGCGTCAGCGCGGCGCCATTGGGTTCGTCCGTTTTGCCCGAGACATCGTAGTGGTGGCGAGCACCGCCTTCCTGCTGGCCCTGATGGGCCTCATCGGGTTCACCCTCTACGAGATGGTCGTGGCACCGGGCCGCTACGACAGCGCGTGGTCCCAAGGGGTGGTCGTGGACGTCAACCTGCGCCTTCACGTCGTGCGGGCCCTGTTGTTCCTTGGGCCACTGTTGATCGGCGGGGCTATCTTCGCCACCGCTGTTGTTCTCGTACTTTCCGGCGGTCGTAGGGCTCTCACTGCCGGGAGGGCTCTCGACCGTGGGGTCGTTCAGTTCGCCGGTCTCGTCGCCGGCCTGGCCGGGATCGGAGTGGTCGTCGCCGCCGGAGCCTCCTCGCAGTCAGGTGACGGGGTTTTGGTTAGCCGTGCCGTTGTGGTCTTACTTGGTCTTTTGCTGCTGGCCACCGGCATAACCGTTATCGTGCAGCGGCAGTGGCGCAGCGTCCGGATGGCCGGCGCGGCATTGGCCGCCCTAGCTGTGCTGTCGGTGACGGCAAGCACGGCGGACTTGGCCTCGGTCCCGGCGAATACACCGCTCGTCGGTACCGGGAGCACGCTGGCCGCCTCGGGATTCTGGACGGCGGACCCGCGAGCCAAGCCTGGGGCCGTGCAGTCATATACCGCGGCCTCGTGCCCTACCCCCGCCTACTGCATTGCGTGGGGCCAGCCCCTCTTTGGGGGGTCTGTGTGGAGTGTCAGCACCGACGGTGGTACCACCTGGCGCGACGTCAACGTCCAGACGGTGGCTTCGCCATTCGCGGCTGACCCCTCTCCTCCTTACACCAGCCTCTCCTGTTGGGGCCGTTCCTCCTGTCTGGCTGGTGGCGGGCTAGCAACGCCGGTGCTGACGAGCGACGGGGGGCGCTATTGGTCCGATGTTCGCGGGCTGCCCGTCGAGCAACTGGGCAACCTGACGTCACAAGCCGACTGCTTCGCTGCCCGCCGATGCCTTCTCGTCGGTTTATTTCGCATTGGAGCGCATGCGGCGACACCCACGCCGATACTGGTGACCCAGAGCGGCGGCCGCCGATGGGAAAAGGCTCAGTTGCCACCGGGGCAGTGGTCGGTAGCTACGACGAGCTGTCCCACCGCGAGTGACTGTATCGCTCTGGCCTCGACAACGGGTCGCGTCCAAGAGCCGGCAATACTCTTGAGCACCGACGGCGGCCTCAGCTGGCGCCGCCTGGCACGACTTAACCCTGAGCTGGCGGTGGGCTTTGCTTCCTCCTACCTGGCGTGCACCAGCACGAGCGCGTGCGTCATGTCCGCCCTGCAAGCGGTCAAGGCGACGCGAGCCAACCCGTACCCCCCCGACGACATCGCTTCTTATGTCACCGCTGATGGGGGCCATACCTGGACTCCGTCGAAGTTCCCTACCCTGGCGCACGGACAGCACCTGGAGTACCTCGGCGTCCCCATGGTGGCGTGCTCAGCTCGGTTGTGCGTGGCTTTCGCTTCACCGGACTTGTCGCTGGGGCCGATGTACTCACCGGCTCTCCTCAGTGCCGACCAAGGCAAGCAGTGGACGGTAGACGCCTCCGGCCGAAGCCTGGCGGGTTTAGCACGGGGAGCGGAAATCCGGGCGCTGACGTGTGACCGGGGTGGCATGTGCCTAGCTGTTGGGCAGTCCCACAATTCCAGCGGCGTGATCTTCTACAGCCACGACGGCGGTGTTACGTGGGGGATCGCCGACGACGCCACGGGCGGACCTCCCTGGGCCTAGGCATACAGGAGGCGGCGCGTCGCTCTGTTGAGTTCGAGTCGTTCGCCTACGGGTAGCCGGTCGATGTCGCCCTCGCGTCCTGCTGATCGCCTCGCCTCACGAAGCTCTGACCAAGAGCTAGCCGCTACGAGGGGGCGTGCAGCAAGGTTGCGAGCGCCCTGAAACAGCTGAGGACGGCTACCTGCCTCCGCAAAGTGGTGCTGTCCGCCAGGGTTTGGGCCCGCTGATCACAGCGTGATCACAAACGCCCCATAACGGGCCGGAACGGAACATCACGCTGGCCCCGCCACCGATGGCAAAAGCCCTGTTCAGGCCGGATGCGCCGACACGGACCGCACGGGCCAACATGGCTACGCTGTGAGTTCGAGTCCTCCCACCGCCACCTGGGTTGACGGAGACAGTTCGCAGGTCAGCGGCCTTCGCTCAAGGAGCCCCTGGGGGTTCGAACGGCGTAGAGATCGAGCGTCTGCGCGAGGTTCAGCTCGTCGTCACAGCGGACGTCTACCGTGTTGGCCTGTGAAGCCTAAAACCCTCCTTGCACGCCTCCTGGCTGGCGCCGTCACCAACGTCGCTTTTGTCGACGCCCAAAGGCTGTTGGAGGCGATCGGCTTCGAGGAGCTGCGGGTGAGCGGCAGCCACCACGTCTTCGGCCGCGCCGGCATTCCCGAGCAGCTCAACCTTCAAGACCGGGGTGGCCAAGCGAAGCCCTACCAACTGCGGCAGTTGGTTGCTCTCGTCCGCCGGTACGATCTCAGCATCGAGGAGGACGAGTGATGGCTGCGGTGTACCCGATCAACGTGTTCTGGAGCGACGAGGACGACGCCTGGGTGGCCGACGTACCGGACCTCGAGTATTGCTCTGCCACGGGCGATACTGCCCACGAAGCCGTCTCGGAAGTCGAGGTAGCGATCGAAGCGTGGTTAGAGGCGGCCCGTTCGACCGGACGGCCCATCCCGTCACCCTCCGTTCGCGCAGTCCACGCCTGAGCTCTGTAGGGAGTTCCCCCGCCACGTGCGCGAGGACGAAGGTCCGTTTCGGGTCCGCGTAGGGCAGTCCAAACGACTGTCGGCAGGGGGACTGGGTACTTTGCTGCACTGGCGCACGCGGCCAAGGTCTGAGCCCGCTTCCTGGTCACCGGGGAGCTTTCGGCCGCCGGTGCTCAAAGTGCGCCGACAGTTCTTCTCGATCAGACTCGAAGGCCTTGAGTAGCCACCCGACCTCCTGTTCGTTCAAGATCCCTGCCCCTTCGTTGAGGAAAAGCGCGACGTCCGTGATGGCAGCGACCGCCGCGTTGTACCCAGCTTGGAAATGGCGGTGGCCGTGCTTCAGCAGCGCCATGATCTCGGCGTGACGTAGGGCGCTGAGGACCGGGACCACCTCGGGCCTCACGGCTCGGGCTGCGCGGACCACATGAGTGTCGGGTCACTCGGTGACCTTGGCGGCCAGCTGCTCGAGCGAAGCTGGCCGGAGATCGAGCGATGCCCAGCCCCAGTCGCTGTTCCCTCTCAAGGGGTGCCTCAAGGTAACGAGCACACGTCCCCCGTCGACACTCAGCTCGATCTGAACCTCGTAGCCGAGCGCTGTGAGGCCCGGCTCGTCGATCATGCGCCTGACGTCGTCCAGTGGGTCAGGCGCGCTCGTGGCCATGCGTTCAACAATGCCAGGCTCAGCGCTTGCGGCCCGCGCGAACTCAGCGTGGCTTGGCCGGCGCTCGGCAAAGCCGGATCACTGGAGCACGAGGACAGCTTCCGCGCTGACGGCGGCGGTTGGAGCTAACGCGTTAATCGTGCCCCCGCCACCACAAAAGCCCTGGTCAGAGCGGTGCTCGGCCGGGGCTTCGTGTTTCTCCCGCCTCGACTTCTAACGAGTTCTAACGACACGGGTTGACACGGACCAGCACTGACCGGCCGAACCGTGACCAGTGGGGAGGACTACGCCACGGGGACCGGTCGCAGCGACGTCCTCGTAGCCACGCTGAGTAGCGGGCCTTCGTAATCAAGTGCGGAACGGTGA
>JBEKNX010000360.1:0-4940 GCA_049522375.1 Acidimicrobiales bacterium
CAACCTGGCATGCTGGCGAGGTGGCCGGCGATATGGGCACCATCGTCGTCGTCGAAGACGACACCAACATTGCCGACATTGTCGACATGTACATTCGCCGCGAGGGTTTCCGGGTCATCCAATCCGGGACGGGCGAGACGGGCCTGGCCGCCATAGACCGGGAGCGGCCCCGCATGGTGATCCTCGACGTGGGCCTTCCCGGGAGCATCGACGGCCTGGAGGTGTGCCGGCGGGTGCGGGCCAAGCAATCTCTGCCCGTGCTCATGCTGACGGCCCGCGATGGCGAAGTCGACCGCATCCTGGGGCTGGAACTGGGCGCCGATGACTACGTCACCAAGCCCTTTTCGCCTCGCGAGCTGGTGGCCCGGGTCAAAGCCATACTGCGACGCTCGGACGGCACCACCGAGCACAACGAGGTGCTGATGGCCGGCCGGGTCGAAGTCGACGTCGTCCGCCGCGAGGCCAGGATCGACGGTGAGGCGGTCGCCCTGGCCTCCAAAGAGTTCCAGCTTTTGCAGTTCCTGGCCGAACGGCCGGGGCGGGCGCTGTCACGCCAGCAGCTCCTCGACGGCGTGTGGGGCTCGGGCTGGTACGGCGACGACCGCACGGTCGACGCCCACGTACGCCAGCTCCGCAAGAAACTCGGGGACGCGCTTCCTCTTAGCACCGTGTGGGGCATGGGCTACCGGCTCGGGTAACGCAGGTAAACGATGCGCCGGCGCATAAGCCTCACCATGTTCGCCATGGTGGTCGGCGCGCTCTTGTTCGCCGGCCTGGCCACACTGGGGCTCACGGCTCTGGACAGCGTGCACCAGACCCAGACCGACCTGGCTTCAGACGCCAAGAAGCTGGCCCAAGGTGTCCAGTTCGCGGTCGCCACCGGTAGGCACCACGAGTCGATCACCGTGTTACGCCAGTCCTTGAGCGTCCTTAAGGCCCCGTTGCGCCTCCAGGGCGAGGCCATCCTGGCCGCGTCCACGAGCGGGGGTGACCGAGCTTGCCGGGGGTCTGACCTCGGTGTTGGTGCCGATGTCCAGGGCTTATGTCTCTACAACCTGTTGAGCCCGGGCGAGCCCCTGCCCAGCGGCCTGACGGTGAACCAACTGGACATAGGCGACCTCCTCAACGGCCTGCCCGTCACCGGGCACCGGGGGCGCCTGGCCTACGCCGCCTACCTGTTCTCCACCTCGGTGACAGTAGCCAACGTGGCCAACCTGGTGGTGGTGCTCACCCGGGAGGCGCCGAGCGGCGTCGGGGACGCCGGGGTGTGGTTCGCCATCGCCGCCGCCGCCACGCTGGCCGGGGCTTTGATCGTGGCCGACCGCCTCGGCCACCGCCTGGCCCGCCCGTTGCAACAAACCGAGACGGTCACTCGCCGGATCGCCGCCGGGGACCTCGAGGCCCGGGTCCCGGTCCCGGCCGGCGTGGGCCACGAGCTGGTCTCCCTGGCCACCTCGGTCAACCAGATGGCCGCCAGCCTGGCCCGGGCACAGGGCACCCAGCGCCAGTTCCTCATGTCCGTCTCCCATGACCTGCGCACCCCGCTCACGTCGATCCGGGGCTTTGCCGAGGCGCTCTACGACGGGGCCACGACCGACGTCCACTACGCGTCCGGCGTCATCGTCTCCGAAGCGGGGCGGCTGGAGCGCCTGGTGACAGACCTGCTGGAGCTGGCCAAACTGGAGGCGGGGGCGTTCAGCTTGCACTGCCGCCCGCTGGACCTCTCCGAGGTCGTCTCCGATACCGCCCAGGCTTTCGCGCCGGCCGCCGCGGCCTTGGGGTTGGCCGTTCGTATCCGGACCGCCCCGCCCGAAGAGGTCCGCTGCGACGCCGACCGGGACCGACTGGGCCAGGTGGTGGCCAACCTGGTCGAAAATGCCCTCAAGTTCGCCACTTCCGAGGTGGCCGTCTCGACCGGCATGTCCACAGGAGGGCCCTGGGTGGCAGTGGAGGACGACGGGCCCGGCATCCCCGAGCAGGACCTGCCCCGGGTCTTCGAACGCCTCTACCAGTCCCGCTCGACCGAGGGCCGCAAGCTCGGGTCTGGCCTCGGCCTGGCCATCGTCGACGAGCTCGTGGTGGCCATGGGCGGGCGGGTAGGGGTGCAGTCGCCTACCGGTCCTCATGGGGGCACCCGTGTCCTGGCGACACTGAGGCCCGACCCCGGAGAGCCCGACGGGGACGGCAAAACGGAGGCGGCGCCGGCCTCACCGGGCGCGCCTCCGCCTTGAGAACGCCCTTGAGAGCGGTCGCTCAGGCGTTGGCGGGAACGTCGGTCCCCGGCCCCCTCCGCCGCGGTACCGGGGAAAGCGGGCCGCCGTCGTGCCGGCGATGGTCGGGCAGGGTCTGTTTGTCCGCGCCCTCGACCACGAAGCCGGCGTCGGCGATCAGGGCCAGGTCGGCGGCGCCGGGGGCACCCTCGGACGTGAGGTAATCGCCCAGGAAGATTGAATTGGCAATGTGCAGGCCCAGAGGCTGCAAGCTGCGCAGGTGCATTTCGCGGCCCCCGGCGATGCGCACCTCGACGTCGGGAAAGACAAAGCGGAACATCGCCAGCACCCGCAGGCACTTGGCCGGGGTCAGTTCCAGGTGCCGGGCCAGGGGCGTCCCCTCGAAAGGCATGAGGAAATTGACGGGCACAGAGTCGGGCCGCAGCTCGTGCAGGCGAAAAGCGACGTCAACCAGCTCGTCCTCGGACTCCCCCATGCCCACGATCACTCCCGAGCACGGTGAAAGCCCGGCCCCGGCGGCGTGGCGGACGGTCCCCACCCTGTCCTCGAAGGAATGCGTGCTGCATATCCGTCCGTAATTGGACGCCGCGGTATTGAGGTTGTGGTTGTAGGCGTCCGCCCCCGCCTCTTTCAACTGCGCCGCGTGCTCGGCGCCCAGGATGCCGAGACAGACACAGACTTCCAGCTCAGGGCGGCCCGCCCGGATGGCGCTTATCGTGCGGGCGACGCGTTCGACGTCACGGTCGCTCGGGCCCCTCCCGCTGGCCACCAGGCACACCCTCTTGGCTCCCGCGGCGGCGGCTCGTTCGGCTTCGCCCGCCGCTTGTTGAGGGCTTATCCAGTTGTAGGTGAGCACGCCCGCTTGCGATCCCCGGCGTTGCGAACAATACGAGCAGTCTTCCCCGCACAGGCCGCTTTTCATGTTGACCAGGTAATTGAGCTTGACGCGGTTGGCGAAAAAGGCGCGCCGCACGCGAGCCGCGCCCGCTACTACGTCCAGCAGGACGTCGTCGCCCGAACCCAGCACAGCCAAGGCCTGGTCCCGGGAGGGGCGGCGCAGGGCGAGCGAGCCTTCCGTCAGCTCGGCCAGCCAGGTGGGCGTGCCCGTAGTACCCCTCGTACCAGCGTGAGCCGTCATGGAAAAACCTTACAGCCGGCGGCTTTGGAGCACCGTTCCCCGCGCCACTAGCGTGGCCGGCATGAGTTGGAACCCAGCCACCGACGCCTGATGCGCGCCGGAGAGCTTTTCGAGATCACCGACGGCAACCGCCGGGCCGTGGTGACCGAACAAGGCGCCGCTTTGTTCCGCGTCCAGTGGGAAGGAAGGGAGCTCCTCGCCACCGCCTCCGACGACGGCTTCCCCGAGCACGGGTGCTACGGGCAACATCTGATGCCGTGGCCCGGCCGGGTGCCCAAGGGTGTTTACGAGTACGAAGGTGAGCGCTACCAGCTTCCCATCACCGACCACGTAACCGGCGCGGCCATCCACGGCTGGACACGTTGGGCTACGTGGCAGGTGGCCGAGCACGGGCGGGACAACATCACCCTCCGCTGCCGGCTACTGGCCATGCCGGGCTACCCCTTCCCCTTCGAGTACGAACTTTCGTACCGGTGGTTGGCCGACAGCCTGGAAATAGCCACGGTAGCCAGGAACCTCGGCCGCCGTCCGGCTCCCTTCGGCTATGGTGCCCACCCCTATTTCACATTGGGCTCCCCCCGGATAGATGACGGCATACTCCAGGTACCGGCGAGCCAGTACTTCGTGCTGGGCGACGACCTGGTCCCGACGGGCCCGCCCGTGCCCGTGGACGGCACGGAGTTTGATTTTCGAGAAGGCAAGCCCATCGGCGGGACCGTACTGGACACCGCCCTTACCGGCCTGGCCCGGGACCAACAAGGCCGGGCCGCCCTCAGTTTCCGGTCGCCCGACGCCAGCACCTGCATTTCGTTGCATTATTACGAGCCTTTGGGCTACGTCCAGCTTTTCAGCGGCGACACCCTCCCGTCCCGCCGGCGCCAAGGACTGGCCATCGAGCCCAACACGTGCCCGCCCAACGCTTACAACAATGGGACCGGCCTTATCCACGTCGCCGCCGGCGCTTCGGTAAGGCTGCGCTGGACGCTCAGCGCCCGATAGGCACCCGCCGGTCAGCCGCTGAGGAGCACCTCGGCCAGACCGGCGGTGCTGACGGCGACGAGCAGGCCGTCACGTTCGGCCAACCAGCGCCGGTTGCGCACGTGCAGGTCGTCGTCGTTGTCGAAGTGGTTCAAGAACACCGCCAGTGGGTGCCCGGAAAGGGCCCGGGCCGCCAGGCGCACGTTGCTGAGCGCCCCCAGCCCGGCGCCGGCCACCAGGACGACAAGCTCGGGCGCCAACCGCTCGACCAGGTCGACGGCATCGCCGTAGCTCGCCTGGGGCGAGCCCACGCCGCCGGCACATTCCACCAGGCCCACGTCGGCCCCGGGCGGCCACCGCAGTTCGCCTACGAGGTCGTCGAGTCCGAAGGGCGGCAAGCCGAGGGCCTCGGCCGCCATGGGCGGCGCCATCGCCTTGGGGTACCAGCGCCATGGCGGGCACACCTCGGCCGCCTTTTCCCCCGTCGCCTCGGCCAGTCGCTCGGCGTCGGTGGGGCCCTCTTCAGGGCCGAAGGACTGGGCCAGCTTGCGGGCGCTGACTTCATGGCCCCGCCCCCGGAGGTGCCGGGCCAG
>JBEKNX010000361.1:0-4933 GCA_049522375.1 Acidimicrobiales bacterium
GCCCTCACAAACTCATTCCGCCGACTCACCCATTTAACCTTCGGCCCCACCTACGCCATTCAAAGCCCATAATTCCCGCGTCCGCCGCAAACACGGGCGGCTTCCTTCAAGTCGCTGTATCGAAAGCGCGCCGGCCAGAGTGTCTGCTATTCCGCAACTTCGCACCGTCGGCGCGCTTCCGATACAGCACTAAGACTTGAGCTGCCATGATGCGCACAGGAGTCCGTGGGGAAATCTCGGCCTACTACGCTGGATCATTTCGCGGTCGAGCCTGCTCGGTGGGATTTTGGCACGCTCCGCCGTTTCTGGACTTACCGTGAGGAACGAATTACCCGAAGTAGGTCGAAGGGCTCTTCGGAAGGACGCAGTGACAATTAAGCTATTTTAGAGCCGTTTTTGCCGCGACTTCGCCTGCAGCTTGCTCTTGAACCCGCTTTCTGATCTCGGCGCGAAGCGATTGGGCCTGTTTGGATGTGAAGCTGAAGGCGCCCCGGGGAGCGCGCTCATAGTCCTCCGGCCGCCAGTGGGCGCGCATGATGCCGGAGGGTGAATGTCCGTGGGACACTAACAACAGGTGCCCGATTTCATGCGCGAGGGCAGGACCGAGCACCGCCGGGACGGATACCTCGAATGCGGCCGCCTCTTCCCGGACACGGCGGAGTGACACGCTCGCTAAGTTTCCTACCGCCAACCCCATAGTTAGGTTGGAGTCGTTTAGTGCGGCAGCGATGTCGGGGAGGAGTCTCACCCCCAAGTGGGTTGGGTCCAGGTACTCGGCGCATTGGGAGTCTTTTGGGAGCTTGCAGTTGTTCCAAACGATCTCCACCCCTACGGCGCGGTAGATTTCTGCCGCTTCCAATTCCGCCTGAGTGAGCATTTCGCTCGGAACCTGGGCATAGTTGTAAACTTGGACGGCGATCATGGCTGGCTGTCCGCCCTCCTCGTTGGCCTTGGTCTTGCCCAGTGCCGGCTGGGCCTCCGTCATCCATCCCACGGTCAAAAGCAAACCAAAGGCAAGCCCGTAACGGTACGGTTGCCCTTCGGCTTTCTTCATGGCGCCACCTCCGCAGTCGGCGTGATGGCGCGAGTTTCGGTTGGTCCAGCGGGTACCTCAATGCAACAGCTCTTACGCGTAGATTACATCTGAGTGACGAGCTAATCCGTTGGCCGGGAAGGTACTTACTAGAGTTTCAGAAGCGGTGCAGTCACAGCGCGGCAGTGAAGAGGGTTGTCGTAAGGCCAAATCCGGACGCGCGCAGGGCAGGTGTTCCCTTCTAGCACGGCACGGAACGAGGGAGGCTCTTGACTCGCCCCCGACAGAGTGGTAAACGTATGCCCGGTGAGCAGCTGGAGCTCCTATGCAAGCAACTCCACGCCCGCACGTCATACGTCTGGGGCCCTTCAAACTGGACCTGAAAGCAGGGGAGTTGTACAAGGACGGGCGCCGGCTCCGCCTTCAAGAGCAACCTTTCCGGATTCTGGAAATGCTCGTAGAGCATTCCGGCGAGGTGGTGACGCGCGAAGAGCTACAGAAGAAGCTTTGGCCGAACGACACGATCGTGGAGTTCGACCACAGCATCAACGCCGCGATCAAAAGGTTACGGGACGCGCTGGGTGACACGGCGGAGGAACCGAAGTACGTGGAGACGGTAGCCCGGCGGGGATACCGACTGGTGGTTCCGGTGGAATGGGAGGAAGGAAGCCCCGCTGGCTCCGTTCAGCCGGTGGCGGCTGCGGCAAAGGCGAGCGAGCCGGAACCGGTCAACGAAGACGGTGACCTGATCGGGAAGGAAGTTTCTCACTACCGCGTTACAGGCATGTTGGGACGCGGCGGCATGGGGGTAGTCTATAGGGCGGAAGATCTGAAGCTGGGCCGTTCCGTGGCCTTGAAGTTTCTGCCGGAAGAACTCGCCCGCGACCGGAAGTACCTGGAGCGCTTTCAGCGCGAAGCTCGGGCCGCCTCGGCCCTCAATCACCCCAACATCTGCACCGTGTACGACATCGGCGAGCACGCCGGTCGGCCCTTCATCGTGATGGAGTGTCTGGAGGGGCAGACACTCAAGCATCGTATTGGCGTAGGGGCACGCCATGGCGAGCCCGTATCGATAGAAACGCTGCTGGAGTTGGTCATTCAGGTGGCTGACGGACTGGCGGCCGCGCACCAGAAGGGCATCATTCATCGGGACATCAAGCCGGCGAACATCTTCATCACTTTGCGGGGCGAGGCCAAGATACTGGACTTCGGGTTGGCCAAGCGGTTGCCAGCAGGCGCAGGGGGCGATGGATTGGCCGGAGACTCGGCGACCGGGGAGACGCCCCTGACGAGGATGGGTGGAGTTGCCGGCTCACTCGAGTACATGTCGCCGGAGCAGGCGCGAGGCGAACAACTTGACGAGCGCACGGACCTGTTCAGCTTCGGCGCGGTACTCTATGAGATGGCGACGGGGCGACCCGCCTTCTCCGGCAATACAGTAGCGGTTGTGTTCGACGCCATCCTGAACCGGACGCCAGCTTCCCCGACGAGCCTGAACCCTGCCATCCCCGCGGAACTTGAGCGCGTCATCAGCAAGGCCCTGGAGAAAGACCGAGGGCTGCGCTACCAGCACGCCTCCGACCTCGGTGCGGATCTCAAGCGACTGAAGCGCGAAACGGATTCGGCGCGAATCGTAAGAGCCGGTCTCTCTTCACCCTCAGGGGCACAGAAAGCAGCGCGCCGATGGCGCAGGGTGCTCATCCTTACTGGTGCCTTGTCTGTGCTTGTCGCGGGCCTGTCCGTAGTCTGGTTGACGACGCGCCGACCGCCCACGCCCCAATTAACCGAGCGGCGGCTCACCACCAATTCCCTCGAAAACACGCTCACCAGTGGTGTCATATCGCCGGACGGCAAGTCCCTGGCTTATGGCGATCAAATGGGGCTGCACGTGAAGCTCGTTCGAACCGGGGAGACCATTGATATTCCCCGACCCGGAGGCCTGGGACCGTACCCAGACAGTTGGTGGCCCAACGGGTGGTTTCCAGAGGGCACCAAGTTCGTTGTCGGCAGAATCGAGGCAGGAGTGCGCTCGAGCGCCTGGGTTGATTCCGTTATGGGGGGGCCGCCGCACCAACTCTGTGATGATGCGCACCCATGGGAAGTTTCTCCGGATGGCACTCTGATCGCCTTCGAACGCGATGGTGGCCGGGGCTTCCATGACCTCTGGGTGATGGGCGCACAAGGCGAGGATCCGCATGTCCTGGTAAGGGGTTCCGACGACGAGGAGTTCTGGCACGGGGCGTGGTCGCCGGACGGCCGACGCATCGCCTATCGGCGACTTCACCGACTGGCGGATAAAGTGGAACTCTCCATCGAGAGCCGCGATCTGAAAGGAGGCCAGCCCACCGTCATTGTCTCCAACTCCGATCCGAACTTCCGAACCTTCGGACGGAAATTCATATGGTTGCCAAGTGGTCGCTTCATCTACACGGCGGACGAATACGAGGGATCCCGGCGGTGGGGAAACCTGTGGGGCATTCAGGTCGACACGAGCACCGGCAGACCAGTCGGCGAACCTAAGAGAATCACGAATTGGGGGGAGGGCGAACCAGAACAGCTCAGCGTAACCTCGGACGGAAAGCAGTTGGCCGTGTTGAAGCAGACCCGGTACTCGTACGTGAATATTGGGGAATTGGAAGACGGAGGCCGCCGGTTGAAAAACACCCGTCGCTTGACGCTGGAAGAGGGTAGTGACTTACCAGGCGCCTGGATGCCGGACAGCCGGGCCGTATTGTTCCTGTCCGATCGCAACGGCACATGGGGCATTTACAAACAGGAATTAGATCAAAGTATCGCCCAGCCGATCGTAACGGGCTCTGACTATAAGTACTCGCCTGTGGTGAGTCCGGACAACTCCTGGATACTGTACCTATCTAGCCCCGCGAGAAGACGCCGCCCTACAACCCCTGTTCGTATTATGCGGGTTTCAGCTTTGGGAGGACCACGCCAGATCGTGCTCGAGGGCCAAGGCATCGACCGGATAGCCTGTTCAGAGCCTCAAGCGGCATTGTGCGTCTTCAGTGTGCTGACATCGGACCAGAAACAGGTCATCTTCTCGGCGTTCGATCCCTCGCAGGGGACCAAGCACACGGTCGCCACGGTTAACCTCGCTAAAGCAGACAGATATGCTCAGGCTCCCGAGGTTTATGGGTGGGACTTGTCGCGCGACGGTTCACTCGTCGCATTCGCACAACTTGAGACGCGTGAAGAAGGCCATCTCCAGATTCTACCCTTAGCCGGCGGGCCGGCGCGCGAGATCAACGTCAAAGGATGGCAAGGTTTGATGACCCTACGTTGGGCAGCAGACGGCAAAGGCCTGTTTGTCTCTCCCACAACCAATCTGGGCGCTACGGCACTTTACGTGGACCTGGAGGGCCACGCTCGGGTCATATGGAAGCAAGAGAGCGGCAATTACAATCGCTCGGCGTGGGGCATACCCTCGCCGGACGGCCGATTCTTGACACTTACAGGCTATGCCAGCAACAGCAACGTGTGGCTGCTTGAGAACTTTTGAGACCCAGGGCTGTCGCAGAGCGACAGGTTGCGCCCCAGGTTTCTACAACTGTGCCGAGTGAGGAGCTAGGCGTCCGGTCAAAGCCATTGCCTTGTGCGGCTCCGCTACAGTGTTCCTTTGCTCCGACTCGCGATCTAGGGGCGGCTGTGCCTCAGGAACTTCCTACCAAACGCGCGTAAGCCTTGCCTGCCAGAGATGTTTCCTGCGGCGAACGGTAGCAAATCGTCGACTCGTCCTCCCGGCGCAGATCATTTTGACGGTTATGTCGGAAATAACCGGCCAATCTTTATAATCACACCTCTAAGCGCTGTAGCTGAGAAGCGTTATTCTTCTCCAGTTGGGATTTTTCTCTTCAGGAGGAGGGGCCCGCTTCCGGCTGAGATCTT
>JBEKNX010000362.1:0-4910 GCA_049522375.1 Acidimicrobiales bacterium
TCGGAGGAAATGTGGGCCGGTAGGGCCAATCCACGTGGCGGGCAGTAAAGCCCAAACCGTTGAGAGTCTCCAGCCCGTAAGGGTGGCGACCGCCGAAGATCGCGGCAAATCCCCCGAAGTCGTGACTATCCAGGACGACTAGGTTAGTTGCCATGGACTTATAACCTCCTTCCTGTCGGGTAGGTAATGGGTAGGATCACAAGCGCGGTCGGTGCCCACGGTTCAGCCTAACGGTGGGTCGCTCGCTAAACCTTGGTCGCCGTGACGAGGCGCTCCCGGTCGAACATCGCCAACATGGCCTTCCAGCCCAAGCCGTCGATCACCACCAGCACGGCGGCCAGGCCGAGCACCAGTTCGACGGTCGGATGGACCACGTAGAACGACACCAGTACGGCCATGGCCAGGGGCGGGAGACTGACGAGGGAGCCCAGTTGCTGGGCCACCCGCACGTCGCTGGAGCGGGCGGAAATAGCGATGCTGGAGGAGACGGACCAGCCGGCAACGAGGGGCGTGAACAACGCCTGCGCCAACAGCTCGGGGGCCCGGAAGATCGCCGCTGAGAGGGCGCTCTCGCAACCCGGGTGAGTGTCGGGCAGAACGTATCAGATGATACGGTGTATTGATGGCTGTCACCTTCGTTTCTCCGGCACCCGGCCGCCCGGTGGGGGAGGCGCTGAGGCAGGCGCGCCTGGCGGAGGGATTGTCCCAAGCAGAGGTGTCCCGTAGGTCCGGCATTGCACGCCCCAACATCGCAGCCATAGAGTCAGGTGCGCGCACGCCCTCCCCAGAGATGACGAGCCGAGTCCTCGATGCCATTCGCGGTCGGGAGCGCCCCAGGCCGTCACTACATCTCAGCCCAGCGGTGCTGGCCAACATCGAGCTTTGTCGGGTGGCGGCGTTCCGCGTCATAAGGGCGCCCGAGAAGGTTCGTGAACTCATGAGGAAAGAACTAACCTCCCTTCGAGGCGCCGACGACGGGACAGCCGCCAGCTGGCTCGATTTCTGGGACGACGTCCTAGAGCGATGGGACACGGGCGAGGTTGTCCGGTTGCTCCTTTCGACCGACGCCGAAGACGTCGAGCGCCGCAAGGTCTCCCCGGTCCGGGCCGTCGTCCCGGGTAGGGAGGCAACAGCGGCTGTCGAGCGGGCTCGGCTGGTGTGGCGTGCGACGCGACGAATTTAGAGACGCGATCCGCTGGGCAGCTGAAATCACCGGCGACCGGGACCTGGTTGTGCTCGGTTCCCAGTCTCTTCATGGGTCATTCAACATGGCCCTCCTCCAGGACCACCACTTTCTCACCTTCTCGATGGAGATCGATGTCCTGACTGCCGACGACCCTGACGGCGACAAGATCTGGGCCCTGTCAGCACGCGGGGGGCTCCATTCGGGGGCGGAGATCGACGGCGTGGACATAAGGACTTCGGCCCTTCCTGAAGGCTGGGTAGACAGGCTCGTGGCCTTCCCTCTCGACGACACGCCTGCCGGGGTGATCGCCTGGTGCCTCGAACCGCACGATCTCCTGGTGGCAAGGGCGATCGCCGGCCGCGACAAGGACCGGAGTTTCATAAGAGCAGCTGTCGCCGCCGCGCTGGTCGACCCTGTGGAGTCTCTCCGACGCTCGGCGCACCTCGACGCCGGTTGTTACGTCCCCACTCCCGAGGCACTGGAAGCGGCTCAGTTCTTTCTCGCCTCGCTGCGCAATCCCTCCCGTCTGTACAAGGGCGCCGCCAGAAAAGTGCCGAAGGACCGGACTCGGCCGCGCCGGGACCAGTTCATCGAGCCGCCGGACATGTTCGCCGATCTCCGCCCGGAGCGGCCTGAGCCCAGCTGATCCCTGGCGGCATGTCGGTAGATCGGGGTGGCAGGCTTGGGCACTTTCCCGCTGCCCGCCGGAAACAAGGTTCCCTACCTGCTCACGGTTGTCGAACGTATGTTCCCATGTCAACGGCGGCTCCTCGAACTACGTCGGCCGGGCGGGGATCTCCCGGACGGAGCCGGCCGTACGCGCCGCATGGGCGCGCCGCCAACCACCCCAGGGGCTCGGCACCCAGCTCGACGGCCGCGTCTCATCACGACGGGGGACGCTCGCCCTCGCCACCCTCGCCGCCGGACCGGGACAACCTCAGCAACGCGTCAGGAAGGGCTCAGCTCTCCGTCAGTTAGCGCGGCAAGAGTAACGACCAACGGGAACTGACCAAAGGAGCGGGAATGCTGACCAGATGTGACGAGACCCAAGACAGCGTGGTATGCCACCTGGTTGGCGACCTCGACCACCTCGCGGTCGGCCAGTTCTACGAGGCCGTGGCTCAGCTCAGCGGAAAACGGCCCGTGATCTTCGAGCTTTCGGGAGTACCTTCCGTGGACTCGGCGGGCCTGGTCGCGCTCATGCGCACCGTCCGGCGCACCCGGGGGACGGGCAGTGAGGCCGTTGTCTGTGAGGCCACCCCGGCAGTGAAGAGGTGGCTGGAGATAATCGCCATCCCTCGAGCCGTGAACATGTTCGACAGCCTCACGGCCGCGCAAGCGTATTTCCGGGACGTCTCCGACGAGGTCGTCGCCGGGAGGTGCGCCGCCTGACGGACGGGGCCCCCGGCGATAAGGACGACAGCGGCCACGTCGGCTGGCTCGCTTGCAGTTGGGCGCGCCTTCAGCGACGGCCCGCCTGTAAGTTAGTGTTAGTGACCCTCAGCTACGGCCTCTGGTCGCCTGATGAGAGGGGTGCGTAAATGCGCACACGCTTCTTGGTCCCGGCGACACTGCTGTGCGCCGCCGTAGTGACCGTCCCGGAGGTGGCGCTGGCTGCGCCGACGCACAACCGCGGCCTGACGATCGCCGCCATCCCGGACGCCATCATCGCCGGCGAAGCCGTCCTCATCTACGGGCAGCTACATGGCCCCGATGACGCGGACCAGACGATCACGCTGTACCACCGGGTCAACCCGCGCGCCACCTTTAGCGTCGTCGGGACCACCACCACCGACGCCAGTGGCGGTTACGAGCTCACCCGCGCTGAGGGCGTCGTGGTCTCGGACCGCAGCTGGTACGTGCGCGGCCCTAGCGGGTCCTATAGCCGCACCACGATGGAGGAGGTCGCCGCGCTGGTATCGCTGGCTGCCAGCGCACCCACCGCAAACACGGGCTTGCCGGTCGTGTTCTCCGGTCACCTGACCCCTTCTCACCCCCTCCAGCTGGTGGAGCTCCAGGAGCAGGACAGTCTCAACGGGGGCGGCTGGGCCACGATTGCGACCACGTTCACCGACGCTCTTTCCAACTTCAGCGTGCCCCACCGCTGGGCCCTGCCCGGCATTTACACCGTGCGCGCCGTCTTCCCGAGCGACCCCCGCAACCGCGAGGGTGACTCCGACAGCGTCACTGTGACGGTCGACCAACAGGAGCGGCCGTCGTTCACGGTTGGCGCCTCAGCCCCTATCGTCCCGTCCGGCCAACCAGTGACGATCTCCGGGGTGCTTTACCAGCTTGGTTCGACAACCACCGAGGAGCCGTCCACCCAAGTCGCCCTCTACGGCAAGCTGGCCGGCGGCATCTTCAAAGCCCTGGCCACGACCTATACCGGGCCCGACGGCAGCTACAGCTTCACCGAGAGCCCAGCCCACAACGAGGTCTTCCGAGCCCAGACCGCAAGGGGGCCCAAACGGGCTACCGCCAACTTGTACGTCGGGGCCCAAGACGTGGTGACGGCCAGCTCCAGCTCGCTAACCGCACCTGTCGGCGGGTCAGTGACGCTGAGCGGCACTGTCACACCCGACCACACCGGTCACTTGGTCTACCTCCAGCGCCTCGGTGCCGACGGCTTCTGGCACAACGTCGTCAAGGGCACCGTGGGCACGGGGTCGACCTACTCGCTGAGTTACTCCTTCGGCCAGACCGGGAGCATCGCCCTCCGCGCCCGGATCTACGGGGGCCCCGATAACGTTGGCGCCCCCTCGCCGCCCATGACGGTCAGCGTGAACGGGGTGGAGCCCGTGTCCTCCCTCCCACCTGCTTCCTGACGCGGGGACGCTCACGGCCCTCAGCAACTTGCCCGAGCCCTGATCGTCCGATAACCATTTACTGGGCGGGGAACGCCGTTTTTCCGGTCACCGTTCAGGATGGTCCTCGCTCGTGCCCGGGTCGGATGAGCCTTCCTGATCGCGCCGCCGGCCGGCGCTCGACCCCATCAACGACGGGTGGGATCCTGGTTGATCCGGTACCTGCGGTCGCGTAAGGTCGCCCCCTAAAGAGCTGCGGAAGCTCACCACGGGACAAAACAGGCCGTGCCCGACGCATCACACGGGGCCCGGCACACAACCACGGCGGCGAGGAGGACCCGGTGAGGGGGACGAAAAGGGCCTGGCGGTTGCGGCGTGCCCGCTCCCGATGGCCCGTTATGGCCGGCATTGCCCTTGCCGCGGCGTCGTTGTCCTGGGGATTGCCCCCGGCGTCGCAAACAGTGGCGGCGCAAACCACGCCCACCACCACGGCGCCGGCGCCTCCGCCCACACCGTCAAGCTCCTGGGCCATCATCCCGAGCCCGAACACGGCCAGTTCCCGGGGCGACGACCTCACTTCTGTGTCATGCACCCCGGGCCCGGCGTGCATGGCTGTCGGCCACTTCTTCGGCTCGGGGGAGAAGACCCTGGCCGAGTCCTGGGACGGCTCACAATGGTCGATCGTGCCCACCCCGAACGGCGGTGACACGACCAACGCACTTATCTCCAACGTGCTCAACGCCGTCTCGTGCACCTCGGCCCAGGCCTGCACTGCGGTGGGAGAGTACGTTGGCCCGGGCGCCTGGCAGACCCTGATCGAGTCCTGGGACGGCTCCGCCTGGTCGATCGTCCCCAGCCCCGACGTCTCGCCCTCGCTGGGCAACTACCTCGACGGCGTGTCGTGCCTGTCGGCCACGTTT
>JBEKNX010000363.1:0-4904 GCA_049522375.1 Acidimicrobiales bacterium
AGCTCGACCGGTAGGTGACCGTTCACCACCTTGGCCTTGGACGACACGATGCCTATCTGAGGCGCCGGGACGCTTGTAGGCGAGGACGGCGGACGGGTCGTCGTCGTGGTCGGCAATGTTGTGCTCGTGGTAGGGACCGTGGTCGTGGTTGTAGGCGCCGGCGGCGAGCCACCGAAAGAGGGTGGAGACGGCTGGCTGACGGTGATCGTCTGCTGGACCTGCGGGGCGGCCGAGTAGTCGGCATCGCCTGCCTGGTTGGCATCGACGACGCAGTCTCCCGGTGCGGTGTAGTTCACCGCCGTGCCGTTGGTGCCCGACACATTGCACACCCCGGCCCCGCTGGAGGCATCCACGGAGAAGACCACCGGGCTCCCCGAAGCACCACCCGTCGCCGACAACATAGCCGAGGTGCCCACCACGCCAGGGACCGGGGCGCTGAAGCTGATCGTCTGGGTAGCCGGCAGACTGGCGACGACGCCCTCCTCGCCGCTTGAGTAGGCGTCACCAGCGGCCTCACACGGGCCGGCAGTAGCGCAGACCACGCCGAACAGCTGGACGGTACCCGCCACAGGCTCTTGCGGGACTACGGTCAGGACACCTGGGCCGGTGAGCCCAAGGGGGACGACCGCTCCCTCATCGTCCACCCCTGCCTGGACGTTCGAAGTGATGACGCCGACCGCGTCATTGCGAACCACTCCACGTCGGTCAGCGCCGCTATTTGTGGCACGACAGAGCGTCTCCGTGGCTAAAGTCGACACCTATTTCGCACATTCCCGTGATGTTGTCAGGCACATTGGTATATCCGTACTTACACCCTGAGGTACGCCGAAGATGGCGAGGGCGAACTGCATTCCGCAAATGTGGGCACACCAGAGGCCGTTCGGCCAACGCCAAAGGGCCGGCACCTAGACGGACGTTTTGCCGCGGTTACACTGTTGTACGCGGCATTGCACTACGAGATAGCGATCGGACATCTAAAGCCTGCCCTGAGCAGCGAGAGCGTTGTGATTAATGCAATGGCAGTAGACCTAACCGGACAGTTCGCGAACCCCGTCTCGACCAGTCTCTGCAGCTGCTTGTTGAGCTAGCGGCTCTCTGGGTAGCCTAGACACCCGACTGCTGCTGGTACCTGCCGGGCCCCCAGCGCCGTCCCGGGTGTACTGGCCCATGGCCGCCTGCCGGCGCGACGATACGAGAGTGGCCGCCGAAGGGCGGGCACTCTCATCCGGCCACTGCCGGGACCATCGGCGGGGAGCCGCCGTGACGTGGAGGAAGAACCGTGCGAGCCGAGCCGACCGATAAGGAGCGCAAGCTTTACCAGGAGAACGGGTTTGTGGTCATTGAGGAGTTCCTCGACGCCTATGAGCTGGCCCACTGGCGCCGGGAGGTGGACGACGCCGTCGAAGCGCGGGGCACGCGGCGCTTCCCCCACGACACCGACGATGCCGACCGCATCGCCAGCCAGGTCATATCGCCTGAGGAACAAGCGTACTATGACCGGGTGTTCACCCAGCGGGTGAACTTATGGCAGACGCACGAAGGCGTGCGAGAGCTCATGTTCACCCCCGAGCTAGGTGCTTTCGCTGGCCGGATGGCCAGCGTGGACGGGCTGCGCATCTGGCACGACCAGGCGCTGATCAAAGGCCCCTACGCCAACCCCACCGCTTACCACCTCGACGTACCGTATTGGTCTTTTACGTCCGCCGACGCCATCACCATCTGGGTGGCGCTGGACGACGCCACACTAGAGAACGGGTGCCTCTACTACGTGCCCGGCAGCCACAAGTCCCGCAAGTTTGACAACGTCGGGATCGGCCGGGAGATCGGGGCCCTGTTCGACGTTTATCCCGACTGGCACGACGTGGCGGCGGTGCCCTGCCCGGTTCCCGCTGGAGGGGCGCTTCTTCATAACGGCCTCGTGTTCCACGGAGCGGGAGCGAACATGACCCCCGGGTGGCGCCGGGCCATGACCTGCGCCTACATGCCAGACGGCTGCACGTTCAACGGCCAGGCCAACGTGCTGCCGCCCGCCTACCTGGCCACCCTCAGCGTCGGCGACGTGCTTGACAACGATGACCAGAACCCGCTTGTCTGGCATCGCTGAGGCTCGAGTCGAGCCGTCCCGAACCACGTCGTACCGTGTCTCCACCGAAGAGTTCCCCTACGTGTGCCACCAGGTAATGCGCATTCGGGAACTCGGTAGAGGTCGACGCCGAATGGCGGTTATTTATAGAGAAAGGTATTGAGAGCTATGGCATCGAGGGACCTGATGCCATATTGGCGGGTGCCGAGCGGGGCATGACGCGGTGTTACGCGGAGGATGTCGACGGGCACCTTGCGCTGGACAGTGCTCCGCCGACGAGTTGGGCTCTCGGGCTGAAACCTTATAGCCATTGGGGGCGGAGACCCGAGCGCCCGCCAGCGTCCATGATGCGCCAGGGGTTAGTTGAACGGGGTTAGGATCGCCCGAGCCCCATCAGGATCGTGAGGTGATGCCTTGACGCTTGACGCCGTGCCGTCCGGAGACCTGGCCGCCGGCTTCCACGATCGGCCGGGTAAGGGGGTCGCCGCCGGCGTGGTGGACCTAATGGCCTACCAACGCGACGGCTTCCTCGTGTACCGCGACCTGCTCGGCCTGGACGAGGTGGAGGCGCTCCGGCGCGAAACACTGCGGCTGTCCCGGGGCGAGCGGGGCCAGGTGGACGGGATGGCCCAAGCCGGCCCGGAGGTGGCCGACGAGGAGGTGCTCCGCACCGTCCTGTGCATCCATTTCCCCCACAAGTTGTCGCAGCCGATGCACAACCTCCTGCTCCACCCTCGAGTCGTCGAGGTCCTGACCGTGGTGATCGGCCCGGACGTGAAGGCGATGCAGTCGATGCTGTTCGTCAAGGCCGAGGGCAAGCCGGGCCAGGCATGGCACCAGGACGAGTACTTCATACCGACCCGCGACCGGTCGCTGACGGCGGCGTGGATCGCCCTCGACGACGCCACAACGGAAAACGGGTGCCTCTGGGTGCTCCCCGGCTCGCACCGCCCGGGCGTCATCTACCCCGAGCGCGAGATCGACGACGCCCGCTTCGACTGCACCACAGAGGCGTACCACTTCCCGTACTCCGACGACGAGGCCGTCCCCGTAGAGCTACCCGCCGGAGGGGTGATCGTCTTCAACGGTTACCTGCTGCACCGCAGCCTGCCCAACAGGGCACAGCGCAGCCTGCGGCGGGCGGTGGCCAACCACTACATGAGCGCACAGTCCCTGCTGCCATGGCGCCCGCCCCGGGACGGCGAGCACATGGCCATGGTGGACGACCGGGACATCGTGATGGTGGCGGGCGAGGACCCCTACGCCTACCGCGGCTTCGAGGACCGCCACCGCGCCTACTTGCGCCCCGACCGCGAGGGCGGGTGCGACCGCTGACCCGGCGCTGAAGCGCCTGCCGCAGTCTCAGCGGCTTCGCAAGTAGTCCTGGGCGCGGCGCCGCAGCCAGGCGTGCACCCCGCCCATGGCCGGCTTTGCCGCCGGCAGGTGCTCCCACGGCACCTTGGCGACGACCGTGTAGTTGGTGTCCACGACGTTGGCGACGGGCGTCAGTGCAACCTGGGAGACGAGCTGGTGTTCATCATCCCCGTACTTGGCGCCCTCGCAATCGCCCGGGCGTGGCAGATGATCGGCACCCGAGGCACCCGCGTATTGGCGGTGGTCGGGGACCTCGTCCGTGAGCGGCTGACACCGACCGTGGTTGCTCAAAAGGACGAGGCGGGGACCCTCCATCCCCGGGCGCCGTGCGGTGGTTTAGAGACCGTGGGGTGAGGCGGCCGTCTCGCAGCCCACAGGCCCACGCCGGTTGCCCCCTAACGATCGCATCAGCGTTTGCTCTGGCGGGGGATGGCCACCTCCTCGAGCAGCAGTTGGAACGTGGCGGCGACGGGTATGGCGACAAGAGCCCCGATGAGACCGAGCAGGGTGCCCCCGATCAGCGTGGCGATGATGGTCAGGCCCGGGCTCACCTTAACCGTGTGCTTCATGACCCTCGGGTTCAACAGGTAGTCCTCGACGAAGCGGTAGACGATGTAGAAGACCCCCGTGGCGATGCCAACGGGGACTCCCTTCGTAAATGCCACCAGCGTGACCACAACCCCGGCGATCGTCGAGCCGACCATGGGGACAAGATCGAACAGAGCCACCAAGAGGGCGAGGAGTAGCGGGTAAGGAACACCAAAGGCACTCAGCCAGACGTAGGTGCCGATGCCGGAGACCAGCGAGGTGAGCAAGTTGCCGAGCATGAAACCGCCAACCCGGTCGAAGACCTCGTCGGTCAGCAGCCCTACCCGCTCGCGACGGCTTAGGGGGATCAACGAGAGAAACAGCCGCTTCACTCCGGGAAGCGCAATGAGGAAGTAGATCGTCAGCGCGACCACGGATATGGTCGCCACCCCGAGGGAGAGGACCACCTTGCCGGCGCCCAGCACCCCGCCCGCCACCGACAGGTTAAGCTTGGACTTCCCGTTGAAGTAGCCGGTCAGGTGGAGCTTGCTCACCAGGCTGCCGGCCCAGCCCTTGCCGGACTCGAGGTCGGCCTTGTAGCGGGGATAGTTGGTTACCAGGCTGTGCACTTCGTGCGATACCGGTGGCACGGCGGCGAGGACGAACCCAACGACGACGAGCACGAAGCCGAAGGTTACGATCGCGACGGCGAGGCCACGAGATACGCCGTGACGGACCAAGAAGGCGAGGACCGGGTTCAGGCCGATGGCGATGAACAGCGCCAGCCCGATGATGATCAGCACGCTCGTGATGTCCCCGATGCCGCGAGCGATAACGTAGGCGACGGCAACCCCGAGGCCGCCGGTCAGACCGATGAAGAAGGGTGTGCGCCGGTCGAACGGCCGGCCCAATACCCCCA
>JBEKNX010000364.1:0-9939 GCA_049522375.1 Acidimicrobiales bacterium
GGTCGATCGAGCGTACGTGGACGGACACTACTGGGGCTCCCGGGACGCCTTGGCGCCGGGCCGCCCTGAGCTGGTCTTGCGCATGGAGTCGCCTTGCAGCTCGACCCGCTGGAGGTTCTCTAAGAGGCGGTCGAGCACGGCATCGGTTCTTTTGTATTAACAGGAGGAAAGGCTGGTAGTGGCATGGAGGCTGTGTGGCACACGTAGCTCACACAGGTCCCGCCGCCCGTCCTCGCCTCGGCCGGTCGCCAGATGTTTTCCGGTTCAGCTCGCTCATCAGCTCCCGGTTCACCGCCCGTGCCGCGTCAAGGTTCTCGTTGGACTCGCGGACCTCGCTCTCGAGCTGGTTGATGCGCTTTTGCTGTCGGTGGTTGTCGGCTTCCAATTCGGCATTGCGTTGCTCCAGCTGGTCGACAAGCGGGCTCAAGGCTTCACCACGGGCGATGTCGGCGGCAGCACCGAGGTGACGGCCAAGTCGGTCACGGAGGACGGCGACCTCTTCGGCCAACCGGCGCGCCCGCTCCTTGGCGTTGGCGAGCTCCGTGCGGAGGCTCTGCTCGGTGACAAGCGAGCGGGCGGGGAGCCGCCAGGCGCGGTCGGCGCCAGCCTGGCGTTGGCGGTCACGGGCCGACGCGATGGATGAGCTCAGCCTTGGATCGGCATAGAGAAGTGACACCGACACGCCGGCGCGCCGGGCGACGCCGGCAAAGGGTGATCAACTCGCCGTTCTTATCCAGCACGGCCAGGGCATCGGCAGCTCGCTGGCGCTTGGCCCGGCTGTCCTGGCGCCGTGCCTGTCGTAGGGCGGCGCTGTTGTCAGGCATCAGCCCGTCCTCCGGCGGCCAAAGGCGACAGGGACGGACTGGCGCGCTTTTCTCAGGGTCGCCGACGCGTCCTCGACCAAGGCCCGCTGGTTGTCAGGAAGGCCCTGGAGGAGGCCTTCGTGCGCCCGTACATGGCCGGCAATTACGTCGACCTGGCGGTTGACGTGCTCGACCGCCCATTCGGTGGCCCCGGCAGCGAGCATCGCTTCGCGCTCTCTTCGTAACTCGTCCCCATAGGCACGTAGCTCGGGCAGGTAGGAAGGGTCGGACTCGAAGTGCGGGCAGCCCGCGCACTGGTAACGGATGGGACAGGCCTGGCCCCCGGCGCGGACGTTGGTGGGCTCAGAGCACTTGCCCATCGGCACTGCCACCCAGGAGATGTGCTCGCGCAGGTGAGCCGACGAGGACGGCTCACCTGCGACCGGGCGGGCGAGGCCCCGGTTGTCGACGGTGTGCCGGGCGAGCAGTTCCATAGCCTTGCGCTTGCGCGACTCTTGGACCTTGTAATAACCGAGCGTTGTCGACAGGCTGCGGTGGTCCATCAGGTCCCTCATCACTGGCGCCGGGACGCCCTGGTCGGCGAGGGCCTGGGCATATGTGTGCCTAAAAGCGTGGGGATGTATAGCCGTGCGGTCGAAGGGGACCGGTTCGCCGTGCTCGTCGAGCGGGCCGGCATCGATCCTGGGGACACGCGCCAGCCAAGCCCGGAACCAGGCGTTGATGAGCCCAGTCTCGAAATGCATGGTGCCGTCGTTGTTCTTGTGAGGTCGGGGCAGCAACCAGAGCCGCTCGGGCGCGGTGGACGGGAACCGGGACCTCACCCACGCCTGTTGGGCACGGACGGCCGCTACGAGGCCCGAATCGGCCAATGGGAGGCGCCGGCCCATCCTGGCGGCCTTGTGGTTGTCATAGACCAAGACGTCCTTTCCGTGCTCGTCGACGTCCAAGCACTCCAAGCGCAGGCTGGCCACCTCGCCCACCCGCCGGCCGGTGCCCTTCAGGAGCTTGTAGGCGAGCACGGCCATCTCGCCGGCATGTTCGCCCAAGGCCCCGAGCGTGGGCAGGCGCGCCCTCCCGCTGGCGCCCGGCACCGACGCCAGGACGGCCAAGCTGGCGTCGAGCTGGGCGATGACCCCAGCTGGCAGTGCTCTGCCCGGTGGCTCCTCGCTTATGCGAGGCAGGCGGTCCCCCCGCCTAAAGGCGAAGGTCGCTCCGAGCGTTGGCAAAAGGCCCAGTTCTCGGGCCTCACGGAGTACTTGGGCGCACTCCTCCACAACGGTCGCCCTAGCCCTTGTGCCAAATGGCTTGTCCCGGCTGGGGAAATTTGGCGAACGCACACGGGCCAAGAAACGTTCGACGTCGGCCCGGCCAAGTGATGCGGGGTCGTGCCCGCCGCCGGGGCCAGAGGCAGGGTCGTGCCCGCCGCCGGGGCCAGAGGCAAGGACGGCAGATAAGACGGTCATGGAGCCCAGGCGATGGGTGAGGACGCCCTCACCGATGCGGCCCAGGGTAACGGCCACCCACCCCTTGGTCGCTTCCCGGAGCCACTGCTGGCGAATGGGAGTGAAGTCCAAGCGTGGGCGGCCAGGTCTGCCGAACAGGCGCAGGTCCCAGGTGTCCTTGGCCCGCTCGGCTTCTGGGTCGGCGTAGGCCAAGGCGACCCGGTCGACGCTGAAGCGGGCAAAGCGCACCTCGGGCCGGTCGCCCGCCTGGGCGAGCCTGGACAGGTCGAACTCGGTCACCGAGCTCACCGCCTCATCCCTCAAGCGGTCCACCCAAGGCCGCATACAGCCGGTTGTCACGCTCACTTGCTCGACTGCCCGGCAGCCGATCGCATAGGCCAGCTCCACACGCACCAGCTCCGGCAAGCCCCGGAGGCTGAGGACATGGGCGTCCTCGGGCTGGCGCACGCGTGCCGCCCAGCCGGCGAACGCCCGCCCAACCGGGCGGCCGTCGGACCGCCACAGCTGGGTGTGCAGGACGCACAGCCGGTTCTGGGCGTAGTTCGCCCTCCGCCAACAACAGGCGGCGGCGCAGTCGCCCAGCTCGTCCAAGGGCACGGCCCGGGCCAGGAAGTCCTCGAGGGTGGCCCCCCTGCGCTGGTACTTCCACCAAGTGGAGTCGTGCGAGTCGCAGAGCTGCCAGGGACCGTGGGCTGGTCGAGGGCAGCCCTGCCCGTCGGCACCGCTCACGATGCACACCCGGTCCACGCCGCGGCGACGCTTGTAACCGATGGGCTCGCCGCTCACCAGCCAGGGCTCGAGGTCCCCCTGGCCAGACGCGTCGAACTGGTGCCGGTGCGGGGTGCAGAGCTGGGTCGAAGTAAAGCCATCGTTCTCGCACCCCGGGACGGCACAGCGCACGACCCGGGTAATGCGCCCACCTGGGGCGGGCAGGACGAGCTGTCGCTCTGGGTCCCACTCGCCCGCTAACCAGTCCTTGCCCATGAGCGATGCCAGCCGCTCCAGGCGCCAGTCGCGCCCGGGGGCGACCGGCCTGGGTTTCAGCGCCACCGCACGACGAGACGTCACGGCCGTGCCCCCGCCCGGGCGTGACCCTCGACCGCGGCTCTCATATCGTCCCAGCGCGAGTGCAAGTAAACGTCGGTCGACGCCACGGAGGCGTGCCCCAAAAGTTCCTTCACCAATGCCGGGTCTTTGGTTGCCAGCGCCACTTCGGAGGCAAAGCTGTGGCGCAGCATGTGCGGGCGCGCCCGAAAGCCCACCTTGGCCGAGAGCCGCACGAAGAGCCTCTCGACCACGTCGGGCGAAATGGCGCGCCCGAGCGGGGCGCGCCATAAGTTGACGAGCAGGTAGTCGCTCTCGGCCGCCTCGGCGACGGCGTCGCGCTCGAAGCGGTAGGCGTCGTGCCAAGCCACCAGCGACCTGGTCACGGGCACGGCCCGGGGCCAAGCGGATTTAGCGAGCGCCCCGTTCTCGTTGTCCAGCCGCCGCACCACGTGCAAGTGGGGACCCGCCACCGGGCAGCCGAGGTGGGCGGCAGAGGGCACGAAGTGCAGGTCGGCAAGATGGAGCCCGCACAGCTCGGCCAGGCGCAGGCCGGTCGCGTAGAGCGCCTCCACGACGAAGCGGTCCCTCATGTTCGAGCACGCACCGACCAGATCACCGACCTGGTCGCCACTGAGTGTCGCCGGGGGCCGCTCCGCCCGGCGGCGGCGGACCATGCGCCGCTCGACAACCGGGCGGCCGGTGCGCTCGCCTCGGTCCCAGCCCGCCGGTGCGAAGGCCAGCTCTGTGCGGGCGCTCAGCCGGGAAGCCACATCTGGCTCGCACCAGCCCTTAAAAGCAGCAAAGCGTACGAACTCGACCACGGCGGACAGGACGGCTTCGACTGTCGCCGCCGAGCGCGCCGTGCCGAGCACCGTGAGCTGAGCTTGTGCCGCCCGCCGGCGCTCACGTCCTTTCCGGTGCTTGCGTGAGGGCGTGCGTTCCAGCCACCGGGCGAAAGACGCGAGCTGGTCCATGGTCGGCGACACCGGCTCGGCGCCGGCGCTGCAGGCCCAAGCCAGGTAGAGCGCCAGTCGTCCTGCATAAGCCCGGGCAGTCCCGACCGAGCGGCCCTGGGCGTCGACCAGCACCCGGAGCCATATCGCCGCCTTGTCGTGCTCGACGTAGTTGTCGTCCACGACGGTCCAACCAACGCGGCCATCAACAGGTGACACGGTGCGCTCGGCCCAGAACTCCACGGCCCACGAACATACGTGCTGGGTGTGACCGTCACTTCAAGAGATGCTTTCCACCACAGAGCCAGATCCCCGCCGCCTGGAGGTGCTGAATATCCCTTACGAGTACAAAAGAACGTCGGCCAGGGTGGGCTCGCCCACGGCGTCGTGCCACATGGCGACGGGCAACTGGCTGGTCAGCACGGTGGACCGTAACCCCGAGCGGTCCTCGACGACCTCCAAAATGTCGGCCGCCTGGTCGGGGCTGAGCGGTCTAAGGAGAAAATCGTCGATCAGCAGGACGTCGGTGCGCGCCCAGGTGGCGAGCAGGCGGGGGAACCGCCCGTCGGCCCGGGCGATGGCGAGCTCGTCCAGCATCCGGGGGGCGCGCAGGTAAAGGGCGGTGTGGCCGTGGCGGACGGCGGAATTGGCCAGCGCACAACCGAGGAATGTCTTGCCCGCCCCCGTTGGCCCGACAATGGCCAAATTGTGGTGGGCCTTGACCCAGCTGCAGGCGGCCAGGCCGAGGACCACGGAGCGCTCCAGGCCCCGTTGGCGGTGGAAGTCGATGTCCTCGATGACGGCCCCGGTGCGCAATTTGGCTGCGCGCAAATAGCGGCCCACACGGCGGTCCTCGCGATCGGTGAGCTCTTTGTCAACCAACAGCCCGAGGCGTTCTTCGAAGCTCAAGGCTTGGTAAGGGGCCTGTTGGCGTTGTTCGGCCAGGGCGGCGGCCATGGCCGGCAACTTGAGGGCGTACAGCCCGTCGATGGTCTTGTTGTCGAGCATTTTGTTGTCCCTTTCTCTAGTTGTAATAACCGGGGCCACGCAGGTTGTCGTGGGCCGGGTGGGTAAGGCTCAGGGGTAACTGCACGGGCTGGCGGTCCAAGCCGTGGCGCAACATGGACTCGATGGAGCGGTAGCTGTAGGAGCGCATGGCCAGGGCCCGGGTGCAGGCGGCCTCGAGGCGCTCGGTGCCGTAGTGCTCGCCCAGGCGCACGATGCCCAGGCAGGTGCGGAAGCCCTGTTCGGGATGGGGCTTGCTGGCCAGCACGGCCTGGGCCAGGCGGGCCGTGGCCGGCCCGGACTTGGCTGCCCAGCTCAGTATGCGTGCCGGTGTCCAGGCCGCGTGGCGGCGGTGGGAGTCGGGCATGTGAGCCGGGTCGGTGGTATACCCAGGCCTATAGCTGCGCACGTGGGAGGCCACCCGGGCCGACTTGTAAAAGACCTCCACCGTGGCCGCCGAACAGCGGACCTCGACGACCTGGCCGACGAGGTGGTAGGGGGCCGAGTAGTAATGGCGGTCGGCCCGTACCTCGATGTGGTAGTCGAGGCCCAGCTTGGCCTTTTTCCAGGTGGCGAACTCATAGCGGGTGGGGGGCAGCGGCCGCAACGCCGGGCGGTCTATGGCCTCGAACACCGAGCGGCGAGACCCCGGGAGCCTTTTGAACGGGCGGTTGTTCAGCCAGGCGACCAGTTCGACGATGGCGGCGTTGGCCTCGGCCAGGCTGGTGAAATGCCGGTCCCGCAGCCGGGCCATGACCCAGCGCTCGGCCAATAACACGCTCATCTCGGCCTTGGCCTTGTCCCGGGGTTTATAGGAGCGGGCTGGCATTATGGCCACCCGGTAATGGGCCGCCATCTCGGAATAGGTAGCGTTCACGTCGGGCTCGTAACGGTGCGGACGGGTCACCCCCGAGCGCAGGTTGTCACATACCACGAGCGCCGGGCAGCCTTCGAAGGCCGAAAAGGCGTGGACGTGGGCGCTCACCCAGTGCAGCAGTTCCTGGGACGGGAACAGTTCGCAATAAATAAGCCCGCTGGCCCCGAGGGCGGCGAGAAATAACTCCGCTTGCATCGCCACCTGTCCGGTGCGGCGGTCGTAAATGGGCACCGTCTGGCCCGGGAAGTCCACGAACATTTTCTCGCCCGCTTTGTGCTCCTGGCGCATGACGACGTCGAGGTGGAGCCTCCAGTGCCGGTAGAGCTCGTTGAACTGGCTGTAGGCGTAGCCGTCGGGAAAGGTCTCGCGGTACTCGTGCCACAGCAACATCAAGGTGACCCCCTTGCGCCGCAGCTCCAGGTGCACCTTGGCCCAGTCCGGCACCGGCCGGGCACCGGGGCGAGGCCCAGGCGGGGCGAACAGCTTGGCCTCCAGGGCGTCGTCGTCCAGGTCGTCGGGCAGGGGCCAACTGAGCCCGGCGTCACGGATCCGCCTCACGTGCTCGGCCAGGGTGGTGGGGGGTACCCCCAGACTGGCTGAGACCTGGCGAAGGCTCATGCCTTCTCCGAGGGTCAAGCGGATGACATCTCTGATCTTGCGCATGGCAATGTGGGGCCGGGGCACCGGCACCTCCTCGGGAGTCGTGGTGGACTGTCCGAGACAGGCTGTCGGTGCCCTCCGATCAGCTCAAGCCAGCTACAACCACCCAATCCGCCAGGTGTACGGAAACCCCCGGAAAGGGTGTACGGAAACCCCGGAACCGCTGTACGGAATCAATCGGAACGGGTGTACGGAAACGCCCGGGACCGTCACCCAGCTTCTCCTCGGCAAGATGTGGTTCCTCCTCCTCCCACGCTGTGATGGCCGCTTGCACCACGGACGCCAGCTCATCGGGGAGGCGTTGCTGGGGAGGTACCAGTAGCTGGCGCCCAGCCTCGACCGCGTCGGCAACCTGCCCGCTGGCCAGGCGCACAGCGATGAGGGGCCACAGGCAGGCCCAGTACCAGGAATAGTTGACCACACATGTCCCCCATTGCTCCAAGGCCTCTTCAGCCATAGCTTCAGCGTCCACAAATCGTCCCTCCTTCCATGCCACCCACGACAGCATCGCCCTCCCCATCCCTACGTACTCGGGAAAAGAAAGGGCCCGGGCGAGCTCTTCGCCCTGGGGCGCCAGTTCTTTGACAGCATCGACATCGTGCTGGCGCAGATGGGCGCAGGACAGGTAGATGAGGCACCTAAGTTCGAGGGTCTTGTCGTCCGCTCGCCGGCATGTATCGAGAGTGCGCTCCAGCTGGGCCTGCGCACCGGCGAGATCCCCATACCAAAGGAGGGCGAAGCCAAGGGTGAAGCCGACGTAGAACATCTCGTTTTCAAGACCGGCGTCAATCACAGCTGCCCACGCGGCGTGGTGGTCGGCCAGAATGCTCTCGTCGACGACATACCTGCTGGCCCGGATGCGCTGGGTGCTGACCGCATTGTAGAAATCGACTTTTTGCCGGGGCTGGCCCCGCGACTCCACAATGGGCCGAACAAGCTCGAGGACGTCCGCTTGCGCATCAGGTTCGTTGCGCCAGTAGTGGAGGGTGCTGCGCTGCAGCTGGACGTCGATCCAGGCCTCGGCCCAATCATCAGCGTCCTTGTCCGGGCCCGACTGCAACCTCCCCTCGGCAGCTTCCAGCGCAGCACGGGCTGCCTCATGGCGATGGCCGGCCGTCTCAACCGCCCCCAGTAAACAAAGGGCCCTCGCTCCAAGTACCACGGCATCCGTGCCGGCGCACCTGGCCGCCTCCTCGAAAGCAGTCTGGCTCTCGTCGAAACGGCCCAGCCGCCAGGCGAGGCGGCCCAACTTTAGCCACAGCGCCGCCGCCTGTACTTGCTTGGCGGGCTCGGCCCCGAGCAGCTCCAGCACCCAGTGGTAGGAGGCGCGGGCCTCGTCGTTGGCAAAGGCCGAAACAGCACGGTCGCCGGCGAGCTCCAGGTAATGGGCGGCACGCTCGATCTCGTCGGCCAGGGCGTAATGGTGGCCGAGCACGCCGGCCACCTCTTCAAGTCGCCCCGCCGAGGCCTCCTCTAAGCCCCAGGCGGCCCGGGCGTGCAGACGCCGGCGCTCGGCCCGGAGCAGTCCTTTGTAGGCTGCTTCCTGTAACAGCGCGTGGCGGAAGCGGTAAGTGGGTTCTGGGAGCTTGCGCAACTCCACCAGCAGGCCGGCCGAGCAGAGCTGCGAGACTGCCACAATCAGGCCGTCGTCGAGGTCGGTGACAGTACCAAGGGCGCCCAGGGCGAACTCCGGCCCCAGCACCGAGGCGGCGACGAGGGCATCACGCGGGCCCGGGCCGAGACGGTCGACACGGGAGCGCACGAGGCGCTCGAGCGCCGCCGGCAGCTCTCCTGGAGCACCATGGTCGAGGTGCCAGCCTGTCTCGCCCCCGACCAGTGCGCGGGTCTCTAGCAAAGAGGCCAGGCGCTCTTCCATGAAGAGGGGGTTGCCCTCGGCACCCTGGCTGACGGCGTCGACGACCTCGTCTGAGGTACCGTCGCCGAGAAGGGCCCGGGCCAGGTCCCGCTCGGCGCCCCGGCCAAGGGGGGACAGCTCGAGCCTGCGTACCCTGAGGTCCCGGTCAGCGCCAAGGGCGGCCTCTAAGGCCGGAACACCCGGGTCAGGCTCGGGCCGGTGGGTGAGGACCAGCAGTAACGGGCCCTGTTTGGTGAGGGAGGAAAGCTCCTCGGTGAGGTGGAGCGAGGTCGGGTCGGCCCAATGAAGGTCCTCCAAGACGAGCACAGTGGGGCCGGCGGCCACGAGCCTTGAGACCAACGCCCGTACCGCCTCGAAAGTAGCCCGTTGCAGCTGCTCCGGGGTCAACCGGACCCGGTCCGCTGCTGCTTTGCCCGGCCCGAGGCCCATCACCCGGGAGAGCGGGCTGACACGGTCGTCAACAGCCTTGCCGGGAAAGACCGCCTTCATGGCTCTCTCCAGGGCAGGGCGTACGACATCTTCACCCTCTTCGGGGACTACGCCCACCCAGGCGGTCAGGAGCTGTTGGTAGAGCCCATAAGGCCTGGAGGAGGCGTACGAGGCAGCACGGGCCTCCAACCACAGCGGCAGCCGGCCCGAGGCCGCTCCCACCCAGGCCATGAACAGCCTGCGGCACTCGTGCACGAGGCGCGTCTTACCGAGCCCGGGCTCGCCAGCGATAAGGACGACACCCCCTTTGCCCGCGGTGGCCTCCCGCAAGACATCATGGAGCACCGCCAGCTCCGTGCGCCGGCCCATCAACGGGGCACCTCTGGCGAGACCTCTTCGGCCAGCCTGGCCCAGCGGGCGAGGCTTGGGGCGCTCCAGATAGGAACCCACCAGGGGTTTCGCCCCAGGTGAGATGGCCACATCCTCTGTGGGGCCCCACTCGAAGAGGCCCTCAGTAGCGCTGCGAGTCACCGGGCCCACCAGCACCGACCCCGCTTTGGCCACCGACTGGAGGCCTGCGGCTACTCCAACCACCTCTCCCAGCGCGCCGTAGTGGGACGTCGAGGCACCCCCGATGGGGCCGACCACGGCTTGGCCGGTCTCGATCCCGGCGCGCACCGAGAGGCCTTCGGCGTAGTCGCCGCGGCCGATGACGCCAAAGGCTGCTCGCAGCGCCCGCTCGGGGTCGTCCTCATGTACCTCGGGAGCGCCGAACAGGGCAGCCAGGCCGGCACCCGAGACAGAA
>JBEKNX010000365.1:0-8709 GCA_049522375.1 Acidimicrobiales bacterium
GCCCCCACGGCGGTACCGGCGAGCAGTTGTACGGCCGAGTCCCCACTGGCGCCAGCGACTTGGGCGGCCTCCGCAGCAAAGGCCATGGCGTCGCCGGCTTTGCCCGCGCCGAGCGCCCACCAGGCCAGGCCGGCGAGGACACTGGTCTGGCCGGCGGGGTGGTCCAGGCTTCGGTAATAGCTGCTCGCGGCGTCGAGCAGCGCCCGCGCCCGCGCCAGGTCACCGAGCCGACGAGCAACCGCGGCTTGGCCGACCATGGCGTCAGCGGACACCGACGGGTTGAAGCTGACGGCGATCGCCTCCTCGTACAGGCCGTCAGCGGCGGCGTCGTGGCCCTGCTTGGCACGCAGCGCAGCCAGACGTTGGAGGCTGAACAGCACAAAGCTTCGTTGCCCAGCACCACGGCACCGCTCCAGGAGGGCTTCGTAAGTCGCGGCCGCACCGTCGGTCAGCCTGCGCAGCCCGCCCTTCGGCCCAGGGGGCCAGATCTCAGCGTACGTTCGGACCACACCCTCCATACTCCGGGCCCTACGGGGCCGGTCCAGGGCCGTTACGAGAGCCCCGGCCGTGTAGCCTGCATGGGGTCAACGGACAGTTGGTGCCGGCCAGGGGCACCCGGCATACTTTGGGCCATTCGCTGGCACACCCTGCTAGCGGCGGCAGGCTTGATCTGCCTGGGCGTGGCGGGCTGCGGCGCGCCGAGCGCGACGGGCATCGCTGAGCGGGAAAAGGTCGAGGCTGTCAGGCTGGCCCACATCGCGGCGAGCAATCAAACAGGCGCTCTTTCGGAGGCGGCTCGCCTAGTTGGCCTTGTCAACGTCCCTGGCGACGCTGTGCCCGTACCGCATGCCCTGAGGCTGTTCGCGCACAACCCGCCCGAACTGGCTGTCGCTTCTCAACCCGCGGCCCAGGTCGTCCACTACTGGCGGGTGGCGATGTCCTCGTCGGACGTCTATACCTGGCTGACCGGCCACCCACCCCGGGGACTTCAAGTGACGCAGCCTGCATCGAGCGCGCCGGGCACCGAAGGAGACGAGTACGACGCTACGGTCCCGCACCCGCCGCAGACCAACCCTTCTTACGTCATGCTGCCGGACGCTGCCCTGATAGTCGAGGTCGAGCCCTTGGGGCCCGGCTCGTCCGAGATCCGTGCCGCAGCCGGCGCGGCTTGGTTCAACCCCTCGCCCATGCTCGACAACTCGAAAGGCCGCCGGCTGACGGTCAGCGTGGCTGGAGGCTGCCCGGCCGACGACCGAGGGGTCGTCGGGGTTTCCAACCCCGGCGCCGGACTTGTCACGTCGTTGCTGCCGCCAGGCGAGAAACCCTCCCGTGCCCTGCTGTGCTTGTTCAGCTGGCAGTCCCGTCTGCTTCGTCGCGCCTTGCTCCCCGGCGCTGCCGCCTCCCAACTTGCGACCGCTCTGAGCAGCGCCCCGACGGAGCAGACGGAAGTTCCGCTGGAGAGCTACGGCTGCCCGCGCCAGTTACCGCCGGTCCCCGATGCAGTGGTCGTGTTTGCCTACCCTGGCAGTGCAGACGTAGCGACCTGGGTACAGCCGATGTGCAACGGCATGACCAGCAACGGCTTCGTTATGACGGCTACCGCTAGCTCTGCCGGCCGGCTCATCCAGCGCTACGAGGCGGGCCGGCCGTCCGCGCGCGGCTGACAGCAGGCCTCTCGCCCGCACAAGGGGCACCCCTTCGGGCGCTCGGAGTGGACTGACACGGTCCACTTGCTGCTGAGCCACCTCCACGATGGCGCCGAGTGGTGGGCAGCGGCACGGGGCTGCCCGGGAGGAGATGACCACAGTTCGCTGTTGTCGGGCCATCTCGGCCCCCGGCGTTTTCCCAGGTGGCGAAGTGTGGAATGACATGGAAGGATTCGGGCGCACCTATCGCCTACATCTTCTCGGCGGATAAGGGCCCGGAGCGGGCCGAGATGACCGGGGCGGAGGGCTCGGCGGTCATGGAGCTGCTGGCCTCGCCTGACCTCGGGTCCCGGGTGGGCACCGACCTGGCGTCGCTCGGGGTGGCGGGCGAGACGACCAACCTGGTGATGGCCTACCTGGCCACCGTGTCGCGCAAGGCCGGGGATGCGAGGTGTTGCCCCAGCGGCCAACCGAGTGGCCGGTGCCACTGCCCAGAAACCTCCGGGCTCGCGGCACCGGGCCACACGCGATGGTCCTCTTTACTATCCCGGAGGGAGGTTTTCCCTCAGGACATGCGCCTTAGCCGCTACTAGCCCTTCAAGATCGAGGTGATCTGGCCCTGCGCTGTCGTCAGCGCCGACTGCACGGTCTGTGAACCCGCCAATGCCGCCTGTATGGCGGTCCACACGGCTTCAGAGACCTTCGGGTACTTGGTGCCCAGCCCCAATGTGCGGGGATGCGCATAGATCGTCTGGTTGGCGTACACGCTCCACTCCGGGCCGGCCTGTTGCACGAAGGTCTTGGCCACGGCTTCCTTGGGAGGCAGGTACCCGTACAGCTTCGCCAGCGCCAACTCCTGCGCGGGCGTCTGCATACCCTCTAGGTACTCGAAGGCCATCTGCTGTGTTGCACGGTTACCACTGGCGCTGACCATCCAGTCCTCACCGCCCAACGGCACGATCACGTGTTGGCCGGCCACCCGGACCGGGACCGGGACGATCCCGAACTGCTTGCCGTAGTACATGCCCGCGGCGTTGAGGTCCGAGAAGTTCCAGGGGCCGTTGACCATCATCGCCGCCTTGCCGGCGACGAACTGGCCCGTAGCGGCGGGGGTTTGGCTCCAGGTGAGGCAGGCCTTGGACGCCGAACCGTCGGTGACGAGTTCGTTCCAGAGGCTCAAGGCTTGGACGCCTGCCGCGGACGCGATGTTGGAGAAGTTAAACGCGCCCCCGTTGCTCCAGAAGAACGGCTCCCACTGCCAGGTGGTGTCTTCTGCGGCTTCACAGGTCAACGCGATCCCGTAATGTTGCGGGGTCGTCAGGGCCTTGGCGTCGGTCACCAGCTGGGCCCACGTAGCCGGCGGGGTGATGTTCGCCGCCTTCAGCATGGCGATGTTGTACATCAACGCGATCGAGTTGAAGCCCGCTACCGGGAGGCTGTAGTACTTGCCATTGTACAGGCCTTCGTCTATCACGGCCGGGAAATAGCCCTGGGTGCTGAAGCCCTGGAGACCGCTCACGGGGACTACCTGGCCGGTCGATATCATGGTCGACACGAACGGGTTGTCCACAGCCAAAAGGTTCGGCAGGTCGTGGCCCGCGGCCTGGGTCAGGAGCTTCGTGTCCAAACTGGAAAAAACCACATATTCTCTCTTCACCGTCACACCGGGGTGCGCAGCTTCGAACTGCTTGCTGTACGCGGCCAGTGCGGCGTTCTGGCCAACGGTGTTGAAGTAGTCCTCTTCTGTGAGCGTGATGGTGGGCGCGGCGGAAGTGCTCACCTGCGACAACCCGGTCACAACAATCGTTGCAGCTGCCAGGGCTACAAGCCCTCGGCGCGGCATTCTCTTAGGTAGGTTCACGGCGGTTCTCTCCTTTATTGTTGATAGCTGACAATGAAGTCAACTGATGCTTCTGAGTGAAAACACTTAGCTAACCATCTTTGTTGCGTCTATCACCCCCTCGGTTTCGCGGGCAGTGGGCCCGGGTTGCCCCTCACCTACACCGCTGACGGCGAAATAGGTTTCATCACTAGCCCACCACCGAGCCCGCGGTGAGGCCACTTGCGATATAACGCTGTGCCACCACCAGCACCACCGCGGCGGGCACCATGGCGAACGCGGCCGCGGCCATAACCGCACCCCATTGGGTCGAGTAGTTCCCGAGATAGGTGTAGATCCCCAGTGTGATCGGCACAATGTTGGTGCCGTTGAGGACAGTCGAGGCGAATATGTAGTCTCCCCAACCGTTCATGAACGCGAACACCGCAACAGTTATCACGGCCGCGCGTGCGAGTGGCACGACGATACGGAGATGATGAACAGCGAGGTGGCCAGGACAATGGAGGGGACTATCTGGCATATGAGCAGTGAACTGACGATGAACACCGTCACCGCCAAGCGGTACTTCGAAAGGGCATAGGCGGCGGGCACGGCCACGACCAGCGCCAGCGCCGCCGTCCCCACGCCCACGATCAGGCTCGTCAGCACGTTGCCTGAGTTCGCCTGGATGACGGTCCGGTAGTTGTCCAGTGTCGCCGCGTGCGGCAGCCAGTAGTACGTGCCGCTGAAGAGGGTTTCGGTGGACTCGAACGAGCCGACGACGACCGCGTACACCGGGAACAGCACTACCACCAGAGCCGCGGCCGCCCCGAGCGTGCATAGCCAGCGCAGGGCCCTCGAGCGCTGTAAGCGGGTCATCCCCCTCCTCCCGTGCTGCGTCTCAAGGAACCCCGGCTGAGCAATAGGTACAACGGCGCGCAGATCATCGCCAGCACGAGCAGCACGTTGTTGAGCGCCGCTCCCTCGCCGAAGGAGAACTCCTGGAACGACAGGCTGTAAGACCATGTCGTGATGAGTTGCGTCGAGTTGGCCGGGCCGCCCCCGGTTAGGGCGATCACGAGGTCGAACACCTTCACGGTGAACACGAAGCCGAGGAGGAAAGTGACCTCGATAACCGGCAGGATGATCGGCACTATGACCAGGCGGAGCCTCTGCCAGGGGCCGGCACCGTCCATCATCGCCGCTTCCTTGACCTCCAGGGGCACGTCTTGAAGGGCGCTGTAGAGCAGGAGGGTGAAGAAGGGCACGCCGAGCCAGATGTTGGCGATAAGTACCGTTATTAGAGCCAGGTGCGGGTCGTCGAGCCAATCGATCGCGTGGTGGACCAGGCCGAGGTCCATAAGAACCTGGTTGACGGCCCCGCCTTCGAGCTGGAAGAGGAACTTGAAGATGATCCCGGTTACGAGCAGCGGCAGCAGCCAGGGGACGATGACGAGCGAGCGGCCCAGGGTCCGGCCCGGGAAGCGAAGGCTGAAGAGCAGCGCCAGGGCGAACCCGATTATGAACTGGCCGATGAGCGACCCGGCTGTGAACTCGAGGGTGTGGACAATGGCGGTCCGGCTGGTGGGGTCATGGAGGACGAAGCGGTAATTTGCGAGCCCGGCGAACGGGGCGGTGATATCGGCGATCGTCGCCGGCGAGGTCTGTTCGAAGCTGAGCAACACGTTGTAAATAATCGGTAATGCAAATGCAAACAGCACGTACAAGATGGCAGGCGTGAGGAACAGCCAAGCCGCGATCTGCTGGCGCCGCCAGGACGTCAGCCCCCGCTTCCGGCGGCCAGCTTCCGCCGACCGTGCCGGTGCACCTACCTTCTCTGTGATGTCGGCTTGAGCCAATTGGGCTCCTTCCCTTACCGTCGCCATCCCCTCCGCTCCTATTTACTGCCGCCGGACAGGCTGTTCAAGGCACCCCCGCGGCGCAGGTACACGGGTATGCGCTCCAGCGGTGCCGGCGCCTTGGCCCAGCCGTGCCCCTCGACCGGCTGGCCGGTCCAGGCGTCCAGCCACGACGCCCCCTCGGGCAAGTAAACATCCCGCTCCCTCGCCCCCAGCTTGGTGACCGGGGCGACCAGGATGTCCGGGCCGAACATGAACTCGTCGGCTACCTCCCAGGCCGGCGCCTCGTCGGGGAACTCCAGGAACAGCGCCCGCATGGGCGGCACCCCGGTGGCACTGGCGGTGGCCATCTGTGCCATCACGTAGGGCCGCAGGCGCTCGCGTAGCTCCAGTTGCTCGGTGATGATGCCGTAGGCCCCGTCGCCGAACGTCCAGACCTCGTTGGGTGCCCCGGTCTGGCCCGAGCCGACCAGCGGGCCCGGCTCGCGCACCCCGTGGAGCCGGAACAGCGGGCAAAAGGCGCCGAACTGGAACCAACGCACGATGAGCTCCCTGAAGTACGGCGTCGTCGGGTCACCGCCTTTGAACCCCCCTATGTCTGTGGTCCACCACGGGATCCCGGAAATCCCGATGTTGAGGCCGGCTGGGATCTGGGCCGCCAGCGCCTCGAACGTGGAGTCGATGTCGCCCGACCACACCGCCGCCCCGTAGCGCTGGCTACCCGCCCACGCCGACCGGCATAGGAGCACCACGTCCTTCTCGCCGTCGGCCCATAGCCCCTCGGCAAAGCCGCGGGCGTGCTCACGCGGGTAGGCGCACTGCACTTCGCTGCCACGGCCCAGGTAGTACAAGTTGCTCTCGGGGTCCTCTGGGCGCATCTCCGGCTCGCAGGCGTCAAGCCAGAACGCCCGGATGCCGTAACGTCGGTAACCCTCGGTGACTTTGTCCCAAACGTACCTGCGGGCTTCGGGGTTGGTCGAGTCGTAGAAGCGCACGAAGACCTGGCCATCGTCGCCCTTGTCCCAGAAGGGCAGGTTCAGGGGAAGGCCTCGCACGTTGCCGACCAAGAGGCCGCGCCGGTCCATTTCGGGATGGTTCTCGCTGTTGGGGTTGACCGTCGGCCAGATCGAGACCATCAGCTCGACCCCCATCTCCCGCAGTTCGTCCACCATGGCCTGGGGGTCGGGCCACTCCGCGCTGTCAAAGCGCCATTCCCCCTGGCGGGACCAGTGGAAGTAGTCGACGACGATCACCGACAAGGGCAGGCCCCGGCGCTTGTGCTCGCGGGCCACCTCCAGCAGCTCCTCCTGGTAGCGGTAGCGGAGCTTGCACTGCCAAAAGCCGGACGCCCAGGCCGGCAGCATGGGGGGCAGGCCGGTGGCTTGGGAGTACTGGCTCACGAGCTCGGCCGGCGTGGGCGCCGTGGTCATCCAATAATCGAGCTGGCGGGCGGCGTCGGCCACCCAGCGGGTGCGGTTGGCCCCGAGCTCGACCCGGCCCACCCCAGGCATGTTCCACAAAAACCCGTAGCCACGATTGGACAGGGCAAAAGGTATACACACCTCGGTGTTCCGCTGGATGAGGTCGATAATGGCGCCCTTTTGGTCGAACAGGCCGTGCTGGTGCTGGCCGAGCCCGTAAATGCGCTCCCCGGGGGACGAGTCGAACGTGACCTCGCAACCGTAGGTGCCGCCGGAGCCTTGGGTGTAGCGGCGCTGGGGGGGCGAGGTGAAATGGGGGCTTTGCTCGCTGAGGAGCTCCCGGCCGTCGTGGGCCCGGGAAAAGCGCACCAGAGGCGGGAATTGCAGGAACCCGCCACCGGGGTTGGCAGCTACTTCGACCACGAGGTCGCCGTTTTGCAGGCGCGCCGTGCCGTCGGACACCTCGACCACCGGGCGGCTGGCCGCGGGCTCGCCCAAGGCGCTGCCCGGCGTACCCGTTATGGAAGGGCCCCAGGTCGACCGCACCCGGGCGCTGTTGGGCCCCCAAGCCTCGACCTGAAGGATCTCGCGGCCCTCGTGCACGGTGAACCCTTGCTCATTACCAACGAAAGTTGCCACCTAATGCCTCTCTTTCACGCTGACGGTGGCCGGCGCGGCGTGGTCGTCCGGTCCGAGGGCGGGGACCCAGACGCGCATGGCGGGGGAAGGCCGGTTGCCTCGGGCAAAGTACGGCACCAAGGTGAGGGCCAAGGGCTCGGGGCTAGTGGGGCCCCCGAGGCTGGGGGTGCCGGCGGGCCGGTCCTCGTACAGCGCGCCGCCCGTGCCATCGCAGTTGCGCCCGGAGCCGTGGACCACAACCTGCACGTAACCTTCGAGGCCGGCGGGCACGTCGCCGGCCGGCACTAGCGGCTGGGCCAGGTCCAGGGCCACGTCCTCCACGGCCGTGCCTTCGGCCAGGTCGTCCGCCTCGATGCAGTACACCAGCGGCCCCCGTTGGACGGCGGCGCAACCCCGGACGGCGTCCACCCTCCGGTTGGCCCTTACCGGCCGGGCCGGCATCGACATGGACACCGACAGGCGGTCGCCGGTGGCCCATTGCCTCTCCACCTTTATGTAAGAGCCTTCGGTGGGGGCAGCGACGCGAGACCCGTTGAGGGCCACCTGCGCCCCCTCCTGGCCCGCCCAGTCGGGCAAACGCACCCACAGTGCCCACGGCTGGCCCGACTGGCACGCCGTGACCTCGAAGTCGGTGGCCCCGCCCCAGGGGTGGTCGCTGCGCAGCTCCAGCTCCACCGGCCCGCTGGGGCCGGTGGTCGAGACCGTGCCGGTGAAGGGCATGTGCACCTGGAGGCCGGAGCTGTCCTTGGTCACCAGGTAGGCCTGGATACTGGCCATCAGCCGGGCCAGGTTCGGCGGGCAGCAGGCGCACTCGTACCAAGGCAGCCGGGAGCGGGGCGAGTCCTCGTCCGTGCCGTCGTGGCCCGTGCGCAGGTGCATGGTGTTGGAGTAGAAGAACTCCGTCCCGGGCCGGGAGACGGACCCGGCGATGGTGTTCCAGAACACGCGCTCCATGGCGTCGGCATAACGGGCGCGCCCGGTAGCCAGCAGCAGCCGCCAGTTCCACTGGAAGCTGGCAATGGCGGCACAAGTCTCGGCATAGGCGCGATCGCTGGGCAGCTCGAAGGCGTCGCCTATCGACTCGTCCCGGTGACGGGAACCGTGCCCCCCTGTGATGTAGGTCTTGGTGGCAGTCAAGTCCTCCCAGATGACCTCGGACGCCCCGAGGAGCCCTGGGTCGTGCGCCTCGACGGCGACATCGACGACGCCCGCCTGCAAGTAGAGCTCCCGCACGGCGTGACCCGTGGCCAGCGTCCGCTCCCGCACCGGTGCATGGTGCAAGAAGTACGACAAGGGGAAGCGGCGGTCGCCCAGGAGCCCCGAGG
>JBEKNX010000366.1:0-4875 GCA_049522375.1 Acidimicrobiales bacterium
CACTGGGCCACCGAGCACCGTCGAGACGCGCGCACCGGAGGCTTCTGCCGCCCCGTCCGGATCGACAAGACGGCCAACCCCTCTGGACAATCAAGCGAGATCGAGCCGGGAGGGGGCAAATGGCCGTCATGGCAGCAGCGCTATTGATCGGCTGCATGGGGGGCTGGGCCACAGGTGGGAGGCTTTCGCACTTAGCGACTTTTCGGGCCCGGGCCTGGCCGTTGTTGGCCCAGGCGGTGCTCCTCGAGGCGATCTTGGGACTGACGTCAGGCCCGCTACGCACGGTGCTCGCCGTGGGCGCCTGCCTTACCGTCGCCGGATGGTGCGCCCTCAACAGCACGCATTCTCGACGGTTCCCTTACGGGCAGGGCCTGATCGGCCTAGGCATAGTGCTAAACGCCACCGTCATGGCATTGAACTCGGGTATGCCCGTGTCAGCATCGGCGCTGGCCGCTGCCGGGCTAAGCAAGACGATGGACGTTGCCCGCGGGCACCTTTACAAGCACACGGCCATGACCGTCCATACCCGGCTACGCCTGCTCGGCGATATCGTCCCTCTGCGCCTGGTCCGCACTGTCCTGAGCCCGGGGGACCTGTTGATGCTGGCCGGCATCCTGGCCGTCACCTGGGCCGCCATGCAACCGTCGCCCACCCGGGGCGTTCGACTGGCCAATTTGGCCTGTCGAACGCAGGGTTAGCCGTCCGGCACATCGTGGTCCCGGTGTTAGCGTCCCTTCCGCCTAGCGCGTCCTCAAGGCCTAAGTGCGCATTCCGGCGAGTGCGGCTGCGGAGCAACTCGGTCGGGTCGCCGGCGCGCGCCGCGCTGGCCCATGGGCGCAGCTGACGTCGTCGTCCGAGCTGTGGCGGGGGGCCTAGCGTTGCCGGAAACCGTTGCCGAAGCAGACAAAGCCCGCTGACGAGAGGGAGGCGAGCGGTCCCCCGAGGCTGTGGCGGGCCGAGCTGAGCGCGTGTGCCGGGCTGGCCCCAGAGACGAGCTCGTGATGGAACTGGCTCATGAGCCCGACGGCGCCGGCGTCGGGGACGGGGCTCACGCTGGCTACTACGGCGCCTGACCCGGCACCGGCCAGGAGGCGGCCGAGACCTGTCCCGCCCGCGTTCGCCATCCCGCTGTCGCAGCAGGACAGGACGACGAGGCTGGCCGTCGTGGTCGCTCGGGCTAGCTCGTAGCCGGTGAGCGGCCCGTCGTGGAGCTGGACGGCCGAGAGCAGGGGGTTGTCCGCCCTGTAGGTGCCGTGCGCGGCGACGTGGACGATGTCGGCGCCGGCCATGGCGGCGCCCACCTCGGCGACGCCCGCTCGTGGGCCTGCCAGCACGCGGGCAGAGCCCCGCCACGCCTTGCTCACGGCCTCAGCCTCCTCGCCTCCGTGCTCCAGGCCCGGTCCCACCACGACCAGGACCTGGGCATCGCCCTGCGCCGGGCGGGTTGCCGCCTCGGCACGCAGGAGGGCACCAGCGGAGCTCGCCACCACGAAAGTGGCCGGGGAGAGGTTGGCCAGCAGCGCCCAGGGGACCGAGGCCACGGGCCCGTCGGCGACGACGACGACGTCGCGCCCGGGCGGCAGGCCCAAGGGCGCCAGGACGGCCACGTGCGCCCTTCTGCCCGCTTCGCCTAGAAGCCTTGCGGCGGCGGCGCCGGGCGCGTCGGCGCCCAGGGCAGCCTGAAGGGCTAGGCGCAGCCCGGAAAGGGCACGGCGCACGTCGGCAATCGCGCCGAGGTCGACGAGGCGGCACTCGCCGCGGTCCATGACCACCGCCACCAGGCGCTGGCCGACCTCGGCGTACTCGACGAGCAGGCGTCGGCTGAGGGCCTTGGCGAGCTCCTCAGGCCCTAGGACAGCCCGGCTCGGCGCCGTTCGGCCACCACTGGCGTGGCGGCTGCGCCGGCGGACCACCTCTTCCAGGGCCGCCTGGCGGCGGCGCAGGCGGGCCGTGGCCGCCCGGCCGGCGGGCTCCTGGGCCAGCAGCGCCGTCACCTCACGCAGCGAAGCCAGGGCGGCAGCCATCTCCGGATCCTCTGGGCTGTCGGGCGCGCTGTGCTGGGCGGCCCGGACCGCCTCCATCCACCACAGGGCCCTTGCCGGCCGGCCGATGGCGACGGCCATGGAGACGCCGGCCGAGACCACCTCCCCGGCCCGTCCTCCGCCGGCGGCGCGAAGCTCCACCGAGCCGAGGGTCGCTTGGTAGGCCCGCAGCGCCCGCAACGCGGCCAGCAGGGCCAGCTCCGCGCCCGGCTGGTCACCGGCCGCCCCGCGTAGCGCCGACTGGCAAAGGCGGGCCTGGAGCCGCTCCAGGGGGAGCATCCGGGCCACGGTCGGGGCCAACCGCCTCAGGACCGTGCCCGCCTCGTCCAGGCTTCCCGCAGCGATGAAGAGCTCGGCGGCGCGCAGGTCGGCCTCGACGGCCTGGGCCGCCCAGCCGGCCCGCCGGAGCCGCTCGGACACTTTGACAAGGCCGACAGCGACAGCTGCCCGCGGTCGCGCCGCGGCAGCGTCGGCCCGCAGCGCCGCGTAGCGGGCCAGCAGCCGCCAGCGGGGCCGGCCCTGGGCCTCGAAGAGCGTTACGGCGCGCCGCGCCCATTCACGGGCGGCGGCGGGGTCCCCGTCCTGCTCGCAGGCCCGGGCGGCCAGCAGGCAGGCCTCAGGCACGTCGGCGGCGAAACCTGCCTCCTCCAGCACCCCGACCGCAGCCTCGGCCAAGGCCCGGCCTTCCTCGGCCAGGCCGGCTTGGAGCGTTACCTCGACCCGGTCGACGAGCATCTCGGGGCGCAACGCCCCGAGCTCGGCGGCGCGGCTTTGGGCCTGGTCGAAAAGGGCCAGCGCCCGGGGCAGGTCCCCACCCCGGGCCGCCACAAAGCCGCGGTTATGGACGACTTCGGCGCCCCGGATGTGCTCGCCCAGGCGGGAGAAGGAGGCAGCGGCTGCCTCGAGGTCCTCGTCAGCGGCCGCCAGCTCGCCCCGGTACGCCAGTACTAGGGCCCGGTTCTCCCTGGCGATGGCCGCCTCCAGGTCCAGCCCGGTCGCCTCGAAGGTCTCTACGGCCCGGTCCCAGTCCTCTTTGGCGTCGACGACCCGCCCTGCCCGCTGGAGGGCCAGCGCCCGCTGGGCGGCGGCGCGGGCCGCAGGGGCCCCGCTCAGGTCCCCGGCGGCGGCGTCGAGCAGCGCGACGGCCTCGTCGAAGCGCCCGGCGTCGATGTGCTCCATCGCCAGCGACACCGACGCCCGGGCCTTGGCCACCCGCTCACCGGCCTTTTCGAGCAGCGCCACAGCCGCTACCAATGCCGTCCCGGCTTGCCGGCGCCGGCCGAGGTGGCGCAGGGCCCGGCCCCGTGCCCATGCCGCCCGGCCCCGCACCGCCAGGCTGCGCTCGGCCCGGATCGGCCAGTCGTCCACCTGTTGGGCCAGCTCGAGGGCGCGCTGGGGGTCCGACTCGGCGACCCGGAGCGCCTCGGCCGCCACCGCCTCGACCCCCTGCGGGCCGACGCTCGCCGCTGTGGCGGCCGTTCCTGGCCGGTCGCCCTCAACGGCCCCTTTGCCACCGCCTCGACCGGCGCGCCGCTGGTGGTCGCTCAGACCGTCACCCATTCGGTCTCGAAGCCACCCGCCGCCGGGTCGGTGGGCACCGGCCGCAGGCTCACCGTCCCGTGGCGCAGTGCGTCGAAGAAGAACTGGCCGAGATCGTCGAGCGGGGAGCTCAAGGAGGCGCCGTCTGGGTAGCACAGGGCCATCGAGCCGGCGAGGGGCGGGACGACGCGGCCCGCCAGCCTCCTGCCGTTGTCGACGATGCTGACCTCGACCAGGCGGCCCCGGCCATGGAAGCGCAGGCGGCGCTCCGAGCCGGCGGCGCGGACCCGGGCCAGGTCGTCGTCGTCGTCATCGACGGCGGAGTCGAACTCGAGGGCGGCGATGGCGCGGGCAACGCCCCGCCAGGCGAACGCGGCCTTGGCCGCCGCCACCGCCTCGGGCGGGGCGGGCACGACCCGGCGGCGGAGCGAGACCAGCTCGGCCAAGAGCCGCTCGTCCGCGCCTCGGTCGCTCTCGCCCCTCACGGTGCCGCCCAGGAAGCCGTCGTGTCTTCGGTCATATCACGCTCCAGGTCTTCGATAACCCGCCGCAGCTGCTCGAGGCACCGCCCGCGGGCCGGGCCGATGCTGCCCACCGCAAGTCCCAGCCGCTCGGCCAGTTGCTGGTAGGGCACCGGGGGGTCCTCGAGGGCCGCCAAGAGCAGCGTCCGGCAGCGCTCCGCCAGCACCGCAAGACCATATTGCACCAATATGTCCCGTTCCCTAACAAGCAACTGGTGCTCCACCTCATCGGCCCCGGTACCGGCACGCCCGAGCCAGTCCCACGGGTCAACGACCACCTGGCGGCTCCCGGTGCGGGAGACCCTGATCGCCTCGCGTCGCGCCGTCGTGGCCAACCACGCACCGGCCCGGGCCGGGTCGCGCAGGTCCCCGATGTGCTCGCAGAAGCGCAGCCAGGTGGTCTGGCTGACATCGGCGGCGTCGGGCGCGCTAAGGCCCACTGAACGGGCGACCGACCAGACCAGGTTGGCGAAGCGGTCCACGAGGGCCGACCACGCCTTAGGGTCCCCGGAGGCCGCCCGGTGCACCAGCTCATGGACCTCATCCACGCGCCGCCAGCGTACTAGAGGGAAAGGACGGGCTCAGCCGGGGAAAGGCGCCCAGACCGGTGCCCCGGCCACGACCCAGGCGACGGCGAGGGCGAGGACCAAGCCGCTGGCCCTTACAGCACGGTTCTGCAGGAATGCACGCATTACAGCCCCTTTCGGCGGGCCGGGCCTTTGCCGGCCCAACGACTACCTAGAGGCCGTAGCGCCGCCCGTCCGTGCCTTTGC